>CAYTMB010000131.1:0-6562 GCA_964438465.1 uncultured Rhodovulum sp.
TGCTGTCCGGGGTGATGTTCGCCAAGGGCCTCGCCGCCGGGCGCGGCCTGCCGCTCGTCGGGGTGAACCATCTCGCCGGCCATGCCCTGACGCCGCGGCTGGTCGAGGCGCTGGACTTCCCCTACCTGATGCTGCTGGTCTCCGGCGGGCATTGCCAGTTTCTCGGCGTCGAGGGGCCGGAGGCGTTCCACCGCTTCGGCGGCACCATCGACGACGCGCCGGGCGAGGCCTTCGACAAGGTGGCGAAGCTGCTCGGCCTCGGCCAGCCCGGCGGCCCCGAGGTCGAGGCCGAAGCGGCGCAGGGCGACCCGCGCCGGTTCGACCTGCCCCGGCCGCTGCTCGACCGCGAAGGCTGCGATCTGTCGTTCTCCGGCCTCAAGACCGCGGTGCGGCGGGCGCGCGACCTGTTGGCGGCCGAGCGCGGCGGGCTGACGCGGGCCGACCGCGCCGACCTTTGCGCCGGGTTCCAGGCGGCGGTCGCGGACACGCTGGCCGAAAAGACCCGCCGTGCGCTGACCGCCTTCGCCGCGCGCCATCCGGGCGCCGCGCCGGTGGTCGCGGTCGCCGGCGGGGTCGCGGCCAACGGCGCGATCCGGGTGGCGCTGGGCGCGGTCGCGGCCGAGGCGGGCGCGCGCTACGCCGCGCCGCCGCTGGCGCTCTGCACCGACAACGGCGCGATCATCGCCTGGGCGGCGGCCGAGCGGCTGGCGCTGCGCGGGCCGGACGACCTGACGCTGTCGGCGCGGCCGCGCTGGCCGCTCGACGCCGCGGCGGCGCCGATGCTGGGATCGGGACGCAAGGGGGCCAAGGCATGATCGGGGTGATCGGGGCGGGCGCCTTCGGCACGGCGCTCGCCGTCGCGCAGGCCGAGGCCGGCCGGACGGTGGCGCTGTGGGGCCGCGACGTCTCGGCGGGCCGCGCCGAGCGGCTGCCGGGCGTGGCGCTGCCGGCGAACCTCACGCTGACCGGCGATCTCGCCGCGCTGGCCGGGGCCGGGGCGGTGCTGCTCGCGCTGCCGGCGCAGGCGACCGAGGGCTTCCTGACGGCCTCGGGCGCGGCGCTGCCCGCGGCGCCGCTGGTCCTCTGCGCCAAGGGGCTCGACGCGCGCAGCTTCCGGCTCCAGTCCGAGATCGTCGCCGACGCGCTGCCCGGCCGCGCCGTCGCGGCGCTGACCGGGCCGGGGTTCGCCGGCGAGATCGCGCGCGGCCTGCCGACCGCGCTGACGCTGGCCTGCGCCGATCCCGACCTCGGGCGGCGGCTGCAGGCGGCGCTGGCGACGCCGCGGCTGCGGCTGTACCTGACCGACGACATCGTCGGCGCGCAGCTCGGCGGCGCGCTGAAGAACGTCGTCGCCATCGCCTGCGGCATGGCCGAGGGCGCGGCGCTCGGGCATTCGGCGCGGGCGGCGCTGATGACGCGCGGCTTCGCCGAGATGGCCCGCCTCGCCGTCGCCATGGGCGCCCGGGCCGAGACGCTGGCCGGGCTGTCGGGGCTGGGCGATCTGTCGCTGACCTGCAATTCGGCGCAGTCGCGCAACTTCGCGCTCGGCCGGGCGCTCGGCGCCGGCGCGGCGCGGCCGGGCGGCACCGTCGAGGGGGTTGCGACGGCGCGCGCGGCCTGCCAGCTTGGCGCGCGGCTCGGCGTCGAGGCGCCGATCGCCGCCGCGGTGGCCGACGTGCTCGACGCAACCCTGACGCTCGGCGACGCCATCGAGGCGCTGCTGGCGCGACCGCTCAAGGAGGAATGAGAATGCTGTTCGCCGTGATCTGTGACGACAAGCCGGGGGCGCTGGAGATCCGCAAGGCGAACCGGCCGCCGCATCTCGCCTATCTCGAGGAATCGGGCGTGGTCGAGCAGGCCGGCGCCTTCCTCGACGCGGACGAGCTTCCCTGCGGTTCGCTGGTGATCCTCGACGTCGCCGATCTCGCGGCGGCGCAGGCCTGGACGGCGGGCGATCCCTACGCGCAGGCCGGGCTGTTCGCCAGGGTCGAGGTCCGGCCCTGGAGGCGGGTGATCGGCTGATGGCGCACTGGCTGTTCAAGTCCGAACCCGACTCCTGGAGCTGGGACGACCAGGTCGCCAAGGGCGCCGCGGGCCAGCAATGGGACGGCGTGCGCAACTACCAGGCGCGCAACAACATGAAGGCGATGGCGCTGGGGGATCTCGGGTTCTTCTACCACTCCAACGTCGAGCGGGCGGTGGTGGGCGTGGTCGAGGTGATCGCCCTCGCGCATCCCGACACCACCACCGACGATCCGCGCTGGGAATGCGTCGACCTGCGCGCCGTCGCGCCGTTTCCCGCGCCGGTGACGCTCGACGCCTGCAAGGCCGAGCCGCGGCTGGCCGAAATGGTGCTGGTGAAGAACTCGCGGCTGTCCGTCCAGCCGGTGACCCCGGACGAATGGGCGCTGGTCTGCAGGATGGGCGGCTATCCGGGGTGATCCGCGTCCCCGCCGCCGCCCTCGCTTGTGGATAAGTCTGTGAATATCTTTTTATCCAAGTGATATCAGATACTTGACCTGCGTCACATCGTGGGACGCTAGCGCGGCGTCTCGCCCGGCGCCTTTCCCGGCGTCAGCGCGCGCAGGACCGGGGCGAGGACGTAGCCCACGACCGGGATCAGCGCGAGCCCGAGCGCGAGGCCGAACAGGCCGGCGCCCAGCGCGCCCAGGATCCACTGCGCCGCGCCCGGCGCCACCGGCGAGGCGGGGCCGACGGCATGGGCGAAATCGTGGATCGCCTCGGGCAGGGCGCCCCAGCCGAAGCTCTCCATCCCGTGCAGCACGATGCCGCCGCCGACCCAGATCATCGCCGCGGTGCCGACGGTCGCGAGCCCGCGCAGGAACCCCGGCATCCCCCTGACCAGCCCGCGCCCGACCGCCCGGACGAGGCCGGTGCGGGCGCCTTTCGCCATGGCGAGGCCGATGTCGTCGGCCTTCACGATCAGCGCGACCCCGCCGTAGACCAGCGCGGTGATCCCGGTCCCGACCAGCGCGAGGATCGCCGCCGACGCCCAGAACCCGGCCTCCGGGATCGCGGCCAGCGCGATGGCCATGATCTCGGCGGACAGGATGAAGTCGGTGCGGATCGCGCTCGCCACCTTGGCGTTCTCCAGCGCCGTCGCGTCGGCGGGTTCGCCGACCGCCTCGGCCTCGTGGGCGTGGGCCTTGTGCGGGAAGACCGCCTCGAACACCTTCTCCGCGCCTTCGTAGCAGAGATAGCCGCCGCCGAGCATCAGCAACGGCGTGATCGCCCAGGGCGCGAAGGCGGCGAGGACCAGCGCCACCGGCAGCAGCAGCACCAGCTTGTTGAACAGCGACCCGCGGGCGATCTTGGCGACGATCGGGATCTCGCGCGCCGCCGCGAGGCCGACGACGTAGCGCGGCGTGACCGCGGCGTCGTCGATCACCACGCCGGCGGACTTGGCCCCGGCCTTCATCGCCTGGCCGGCGATGTCGTCGAGCGAGGCGGCGGCCGCCTTGGCGATGGCCGCGACGTCGTCGAGCAGGGCGATCAGTCCGACGCTCATGGGCGGTCCTTGCCGGTTGGCTGCACGCGGTTACAGGGTTATAGGCGGCTGCGGCCCGGACGCCAGCGCGGCGATGTCCCGATCCGGGATCCGGCGGGAATCCCCGACCGCAGCGCATTTGTCGCACGCGTGCGAGACGAGTTAGAATCTTGATATCGCACATAAATTTCTGAAGTATTCATACTTTCGCAACCTGTGCGGGAGTGACCGCGCGGACCGGACCCGGACGCGCTGATCCGCCGAGCCGGTGCGATGCGCCTCCGGGAAGAAAGCTGGAACGATCGCCCGGAGGCCGCGAGGCCGGGGCGGGAACGCCGCAAAAAAAGAACCGGGAGGGCCCTCCCCTCAAAGGGCCCTCCCGGCCCACCAACGTGCGGGACTGGTTTTCGAAACCCGGAGATCTCGCGGCGCGGCCGAGGCCGATCGGACCCCACGTACGAGGGCCTCGTCTTTTTGCCGAACCGATGAGACCTCGCCGACCCGCACGACCCCTCGGGTTCGAATCCCGATGCGAATGTCGTGCGCCTGGCGCGGAGGACGATGGGGAACCGGTGCGCTTCTGGCACAGCCATCGTGTGTTCCCGTTATGTCCGAAGTATGGCGCAAAGTCAAAGGCGGAGTGGAAAAACTTCAACCTAAACAGCATGTTAACCAATACGCCGGTGGCGGCTGTCCGCAACGCCAATACGGTGATATATTGGCATGTGACCATACGGCGGGCGGGGCATGGGTACGGGGCTCGCGGCGATCCTGTCAGGGCTGCTGGCGCTCGGCGCCGGCGTGGCGGCGCAGGCGACCGGGAACGACGGCCCGGTCGAATACACCGAAGCCGAGCGCGCCGAGGACGCGCTGGTCGCGGCGATGGTGGCGCCCTGGACCGGCGATCTCGACGGCATGGTCGCGCGCGGGTTCCTGCGGGTGGGCGTGCCGCACGAACCGGCGTTCTTCGTCTACGACGGCGTCGAGCAGCGCGGGCTGTCGGTCGATTTCGCCCGCGAGTTCGAGGCGCATCTGCGCGCGAGCCTCGGGGCCGGCGCCGAGAGCCTGACGGTCTCGCTGCTGCCGCTGCCGGTGGGCGCGATGATCGACGCGCTGGTCGCGGGCCGGGTCGACGTGCTGGCGGCCAACCTCACGGTGACGCCGGAGCGGGCGGCGCGGGTCGACTTCGCCGACCCGATGCTGCGCGACGTGGCCGAGCTGGTGGTCACCGGTCCCGCCGCGCCGGCGGTGGCGACGCTGGACGACCTCGCCGCCGTGCCGCTGCGGGTGCGGCCGTCGAGCAGCTACCACGAGCATCTCGTCGCGCTGAACGCGGCGCGGGTCGCGGCGGGCCTGCCGGCGCTGCTGGTCGTGGCGGCGGACGAGGCGCTCGACGACTACGACCTCGCGGAGCTGGTCGATGTCGGCGTGATCCCGGCGGTGATCCTCGACGCCCACAAGGCAGAGCTCTACGGTCAGGTCTTCGAGCGGATCGTGGTGCGCGACGACCTCGCGATCAACGAGGGCGGCGAGATCGCCTGGGCGATCCGCAAGGATTCGCCGCAGCTGATGGCGGCGGCCAACGCCTTCGCCGCCAAGGCGCGCAAGGGCACCGAGATCGGCAACATCTTCTACAGGCGCTGGGTCGCCGATCCGTCGCGGCTGCTGAACGCGGTGGCGCCGCAGGAGGAGGCGAAGTTCGCCGAGACCATCGACTTCATCCGCCGCCACGCCGCGGCCTACGATTTCGATCCGGTGCTGATCGCGGCGCAGGGCTATCAGGAGTCGCAGCTCGACCAGTCGGTGCGCAGCCCGGTCGGGGCGATCGGGATCATGCAGGTGATGCCGGCGACCGCGCGCGATCCGGTCGTCGGGATCCCCGACATCGAGCTGGCGGACCGCAACGTCGAGGCGGGGGTGAAGTACCTGCGCCACCTGCGCGACGTCTATTTCGACGCGCCCGGCATGAGCGCGTTCGACCGGGCCTGCTTCGCCTTCGCCGCCTACAACGCCGGGCCGGGCAATATCCGCAAGGCGCGGGCGCGGGCCGAGAGCATGGGCCTCGACCCCGACGTCTGGTTCGGCCAGGTCGAGGTCGCGGCGGGCCGGACGGTCAGCCGCGAGCCGGTGGTCTATGTGCGCAACATCCTGAAATACTACACCAGCTACCGGATCTTCCACGCGCAGGACGGCGACGCGGACCCCGGCTGACGCGGGCCCGCGGCGCCGTGCGGAGGGCGCGGCGCCGCAAGCCGGTCAGTAGCGGTAGTGCTCGGGCTTGAACGGGCCGCTGGGGGCGACGCCGATGTAGTCGGCCTGCTCGGGGCTGAGCTCGGTCAGCCTGACGCCGATGCGGGCGAGGTGCAGCCGCGCGACCTTCTCGTCGAGGTGCTTCGGGAGGACGTAGACCTTGTTCTCGTACTGGTCGCCGCGGGTCCAGAGCTCGATCTGCGCCAGCACCTGGTTGGTGAAGGAGGCGCTCATCACGAAGGACGGGTGGCCGGTGGCGTTGCCGAGGTTCAGGAGCCGGCCCTGGGACAAGAGGATCATCCGCTTGCCGTCCGGGAAATGGACCATGTCGACCTGGTCCTTGATGTTGGTCCATTTCAGGTTCTTCAGCGCGGCGACCTGGATCTCGTTGTCGAAATGGCCGATGTTGCCGACGATGGCCATGTCCTTCATCGCCCGCATGTCGTCGAGGGTGATGACGTCCTTGTTGCCGGTGCAGGTGATGAAGATGTCGGCCCGGCCCGCGACGTCCTTGAGCGTCACGACCTCGTAGCCGTCCATCGCCGCCTGCAGCGCGCAGATCGGGTCGACCTCGGTCACCACCACGCGGGCGCCGGCGCCGCTCAGCGAGGCGGCCGAGCCCTTGCCGACATCGCCGTAGCCGAGCACGACGGCCATCTTGCCGGCCATCATGGTGTCGGTGGCGCGGCGGATGCCGTCGACGAGGCTCTCCTTGCAGCCGTATTTGTTGTCGAACTTCGACTTGGTGACGCTGTCGTTGACGTTGATCGCCGGGAACGGCAGGCGGCCCTTCTCCATCAGCTG
>CAYTMB010000132.1:0-6541 GCA_964438465.1 uncultured Rhodovulum sp.
CGCTGGGCGAGCGGCAGATCACCGTGGACTGCGACGTGCTGCAGGCCGACGGCGGCACCCGCTGCGCGGCGATCACCGGCGGCTGGGTGGCGCTGCGGCTGGCGGTCAACGCGCTGATGGCGCGGGGCGACGTGAAGGCGGATCCGCTGAGCGCGCATGTCGCGGCGGTGAGCTGCGGGATTTACGGCGGCGCGCCGGTGCTCGATCTCGACTATGCCGAGGACAGCGTGGTGGGGACCGACGCCAATTTCGTGATGACCGGCGATCTGAAGCTGGTCGAGGTGCAGGGCAGCGCCGAGGGCGCGACGTTCTCGCGCGCCGAGCTGGAGCGGTTGCTCGATCTGGCCGAGGGCGGCGTGCGCGCGCTGGTGGCGGCGCAGGCCGAAGCGGTGGCGTGAGCCGGCGGCTGGTCGAGCCGCGGCTGGTGGCGGCGACGCACAACGCCGGCAAGCTCGACGAGATCGCGGCGCTGCTGGCGCCCTGGCCGGTCGAGGTGGTCCCGGCCGGTGCGCTGGGCCTGCCGGAGCCGGAGGAGACCGAGACGACGTTTCTCGGCAACGCCCGGATCAAGGCCCATGCCGCGGCGCGGGCGAGCGGCCTGCCGGCGCTGGCCGACGACAGCGGCATCGAGATCGACGCGCTGGGCGGCGCGCCGGGCGTCTACACCGCCGACTGGGCGGCGGCGCCGGGCGGGCGGGACTTCGTGCAGGCGATGACGCGGGCCTGGACGGAGTTGGAGCGGGTCGGCGCCCCCTTCCCCCGCACGGCGCGGTTTCGCTGCACGCTGGTGCTGGCCTGGCCGGACGGTCACGACGAGGTCTTTGAGGGCAAGATCGAGGGCGCCTGCGTCTGGCCGATGCGCGGGACGCAGGGCCACGGCTACGATCCGATGTTCCTGCCGGACGGGCATGTGGTCACGCTGGGCGAGATGGACCGCTGGGCGAAAAACCGGATCAGCCATCGCGGCGACGCCTTCGCGAAGTTCACGGCGGCCTGTCTTGGCTGACGGCGGGTTCATCGAGGACTGGCGCGCGGGCGGGTTCGGGGTCTATGTGCACTGGCCGTTCTGCATGGCGAAATGCCCGTACTGCGATTTCAACAGCCATGTGCGCGGCGGCGTCGATCAGGACCGCTGGCGGCGCGCGCTGGTGGCCGAGGTGCGGGCCGCGGCGGCGGAGGTTCCCGGGCGGGTCGTCGACACGGTGTTCTTCGGCGGCGGCACCCCGAGCCTGATGCCGCCCGAGACGGTGGCGGCGGTGATCGAGGCGATCGGGTCGGCCTGGCGGCTGGCGCCGGGCGCGGAGATCACCCTGGAGGCGAACCCGACCTCGGCCGAGGCCGGGCGGTTCCGCGGTTACGCCGACGCCGGGGTGACGCGGCTGTCGATGGGGGTTCAGGCCTTGCGCGACGCCGACCTGAAGGCGCTGGGGCGGATGCACAGCGTCGCGGAGGCGCGCGCGGCGTTCGAGATGGCGCGCGCGGCGTTCGGGCGGGTGAGCTTCGATCTGATCTATGCGCGGCAGGGCCAGGGGCTGGCGGAATGGCGGGCGGAGCTGGCCGAGGCGCTGGCGATGGCGGTCGATCACCTGTCGCTGTACCAGCTGACCATCGAGGCGGGCACCCGGTTCGGCGATCTCGCGGCGCGGGGGCGGCTGCGCGGCCTGCCGTCGGACGGGCTGGGCGCGGATCTGTACCTGATGACGCAGGAGGTCTGCGGCGAGGCCGGGATGGTCGGGTACGAGACCTCGAACCACGCGCGGCCGGGGGCCGAGAGCCGGCACAACCTGATCTACTGGCGCTACGGCGACTATGCCGGGATCGGACCGGGGGCGCATGGGCGGCTGACCGCGGGCGGGGCGCGCTGGGCGAGCGAGACGGTGCTGTCGCCCGAGGGCTGGCTGGCGGCGGTCGAGGCGCAGGGGACCGGGGTGGCGCGGCGCGAGGCGGTCAGCGGCGCGGATCAGGCGACCGAGATGCTGATGATGGGGCTGCGGCTGCGCGAGGGGGTTGATCTGGGGCGGCACGCCGCGCTGGCGGGGCGGCCGCTGGCGGCGGCGGCGATCGAGACCCTGGCCGGGATGGGGCTGGTGAGCGTCGAGGGCGCGCGGCTGCGGGTCACCGGTGCGGGGCGGCCGGTGCTGAATGCGGTGATAAATTCACTGTTAAATCAGTAGGTTAGCGGCCGAGAAGCTGGCAGAGACCATCGAGCTCGTCGAGGTTGGTGTAGCGGATGCGCAGCTCGCCGGCGGCGGCGCCGGGTTTGTGGTCGATGACGACCTTGAGGCGCAGGTTCGCGGTGAGGTCGGCCTCCAACGCGCGCGTGTCGGCGTCCTTGGCCGAGCGGACGGCCGGCGCCGGCGCCGGCGGCCGGACGAGGCCGCGGGCGAGCGCCTCGGTCTGGCGCACCGAAAGGTCGCGGTCGATGACCTGGCGGGCGAGCGATTCCGGGTTGGCGGCGGTGATCAGCGCGCGCGCGTGGCCGGCGCTGAGCCGGCCGGCGCGCAGCAGGTCGAGCACCGGCTCGGGCAGGGTCAGCAGGCGCAGCAGGTTGGCGATGTGGCTGCGGCTCTTGCCGAGCGCCTCGGCGAGGCGCTCCTGCGTATGGCCGAAGCGGTCCATCAGCTGGCGGTAGCCCTGCGCCTCCTCGGCGGCGTTGAGATCGGCGCGCTGGACGTTCTCGATGATGGCCAGCTCCAGCACCTCGGCGTCGTCGAGGTCGCGCACCACCGCGGGCAGCTCGTGCACGGCGGCGATCTGGGCGGCGCGCCAGCGGCGCTCGCCGGCGACGATCTGGTAGGCGGCGGGGTCCTGCGGGTGCGGGCGCAGGATCAGCGGCTGGATCACGCCCTTTTCGCGGATCGAGGCGGCGAGGTCCTGCAGCTCCTTTTCGTCGAAGCTGCGGCGCGGCTGGTCGGGGTTGGCCTGGATGCGGTCGATCGGGACCATGCGCTGGCCCTGCGGCGGAGCGGCGGCGCCGGCGGCCTCCGGGCCGACGTCCGCGAGCAGCGCCGACAAACCGCGGCCGAGGCTCTTCTTCTCCATTGCCGTCCTCCGGTTCAGGCCTGCTCGACGAGCCGGCGTTCGGCGCCGAACTGCGCGAGCAGCTCCGCCGCGAGTTTCTGATAGGCGATCGCCCCGGCGCTGGTCCGGTCGTAGATCAGCGCCGGCAGGGCGTGCGACGGCGCCTCGCTGAGCCGGACGTTGCGCGGAATCACGGTCTCGTAGACGAGCGCGCCGAGATTCTCGCGCACGTCGGCCGCGACCTGGCCCGACAGGTTGTTGCGCCGGTCGTACATGGTCAGGACGATGCCCTGGATCTTCAGCGCCGGGTTCGAGGCGTTGCGCACCGACTGGACCGTGCGGATCAGCTGCGACAGGCCCTCGAGCGCGAAGAACTCGCACTGGAGCGGGACGAGGACCGAGCCCGCCGCGACAAGCGCGTTGATCGTCAGGAGGTTGAGCGACGGCGGGCAATCGATCAGGACATAGTCATGGGCGCCGATCTCCGCGGCCCGGGCGGCCAGAACATCCCGCATTTTGTGTGTTCGGCGTGGATCGGACACCATATCTACGTCCGCGGAGCTGAGATCGCTGGTCGCCGGGATGACGTCGAGGCCCGGAACGCTGCTCCGGATCGGATGGACGCTCGCCGGATCGGGGTCGAACAGCAAGTCATAGGAGGTGAAGCGGCGGTCGGAGGTCGGGATGCCGAGGCCGGTCGATGCGTTGCCCTGGGGATCGAGGTCGATCAGAAGGACACGATATCCGCTCGCCGCCAGAGCGGTTCCGAGGTTGATTGCGGTGGTTGTCTTGCCGACGCCGCCCTTCTGGTTGGCGATGGCGAGCACATGGGCCGGAATGGACGACTCAGACACGCGATACGGCTCCGATTTCCACGATGGCCGCTCCCGGCTGGGTCATGCTGGCATGAACCCGACAATCAAAGCGCCAAGACAGGGCGGCGGTCTCGATCTCCTTATGCACCGTGGCGCCCTTGGGGAACAAGCCCATACCGGCCGGCGCGAGGTGTTTTTCCGCGTATTCGAGCAGGTGATCGAGCGGCGCCAGCGCCCGAGCGGACAGGACGTCGGTGTTCAGCGGGGCGAGGGCCTCGATCCGGCGGTCGTCGATCTGGACGCTGACGCCCATCGCGCGGGCGGCCTCGGCCAGGAACACCGCCTTGCGGGCGTCGCTCTCCACGAGCGTGATCTTCAGCTCGGGCGCGGCATCCGCGGCCATCGCGGCGATCACGAGGCCGGGGAAGCCGGCGCCGGAGCCAATATCCGCCCAGGTTCGCGCTGCAGGCGGCCGCAGAACCCAGAGTTGCGCGGAATCCACGATGTGGCGGCCCCAGAGCGCGCCGGCGCTGTCGCGGCTGACAAGGTTGATGCGCCGGGTCCAGCGCAGCGTGATGTCGTGCAGGGCCGTGAGGCGCGAGATTGTTTCACGTGAAACATCGAAGCGGGCGCGGAAGGTTTCGGGGCTGTCGATGGACGACGTCATGACGCGGCGCGCCGCTCGTCGGACAGCTTCGCCCGCAGCAGGATCAGCGTCAGCGCCGCGGGCGTCATGCCCTCGATGCGGCCGGCCTGGGCGAGCGTGGTCGGGCGGATCAGCGCCAGCTTCTGCCGGAGCTCGATGGACAGTCCGGGAATGTCGTCGTACCGCAGCGCCGCAGGCAACGCGAGCGCCTCCTCGCGGCGCAGCGTCGCGATGTCCCGCGACTGGCGCTCCATATAGGGGGCGTAGCGCGCATCGCGGCTCACCTGCAGCGCCGCGGCGGGATCCGCCGCCCGAAACTCCGGCACAATCGCCGTCACCCGGTCCATCGCGCAGTCCGGATAGGACAGCAGATCGAACAGGCTGCGCTTGACGCCGTCCCGCGACACCGCGACGCCGAGTTCGGCCGCCTCCGGCGGGGCCACAAAGATCGCCTCCGCCTGCGACCTAAGTCGCTCTATTCTTTCGACCTTTTCCGCAAAAGACGTCTGTCTCGCCAGCCCGACGCAGCCCAGTTCGACCCCCTTCGGCGTCAGGCGGCGGTCGGCGTTGTCGGCGCGCAGATGCAGGCGGTACTCGGCGCGCGAGGTGAACATGCGATAGGGCTCGCTGACGCCGCGGGTCACGAGGTCGTCGATCAGCACGCCGATATAGGCCTCGGCGCGATCGAACAGCACCGGCGGCCGACCGGTCGCGGCGGCGGCGGCGTTCAGCCCGGCGGCGAGGCCCTGCGCCGCCGCTTCTTCATATCCGGTGGTGCCGTTGATCTGCCCGGCGAGAAACAGGCCTTCGACCGCCTTGACGCGAAGCGACCGGTCGAGCCCCCGGGGGTCGATGTAGTCGTATTCGATCGCATATCCGGGCTGGAGAATTTCCGCCCGCTCCAGACCGGCGATCGTCTGCACGTATTCGACCTGAACATTCTCGGGCAGCGAGGTGGATATGCCGTTGGGGTAGACAACATCCGAAGTCAAGCCCTCGGGCTCCAAAAACAACTGATGCGACATGCGCTCCGGAAACCGCATGATCTTGTCTTCAATCGATGGACAATAGCGGGGACCCTTGCCGGTGATATTGCCACCGTACATGGCGGACCGGCGGATATTCTCGCGCACCACGTCATGGGTTGCTTCGTTGGTGCGGGTGATGGCGCAGGAAATCTGCGCCGCGACGGGGCCCGGAGACAGAAAGGACAGCATCTCCGGGGCGCTGTCCGCGGGCTGCTGCTCGAGCCGGTCCCAAGCTATCGAGCGCCGCGCGAGGCGCGGCGGCGTGCCGGTCTTCAGCCGCCCCAGACCGAGTCCGAGATCTGCGATCCGCGCAGCCAGGCGGTCGGACGCGGGGTCGCCGAGCCGGCCGGCGGGGGTCCGCACATCGCCGATGTGAATCATCCCGCGCAGGAACGTCCCCGTGGTCAGGATCGCGGCGCCGGTCGAGACCCGCGCGCCGCCGGCAAGTTTCACGCCGACGATCCGGCCCGCCACGATCTCCAGGTCGGTCACCTCGCCTTCGATCACCGCCAGATCTGCGCATGCGCGGATCGCCCGCTGAACGGCGGCGCGGTAGAGCGCGCGGTCGGCCTGGGTTCTCGGGCCCTGCACGGCCGGGCCCTTGCCGCGATTGAGCAAACGGAGCTGGATTCCGGCCTGGTCGGCGGCCCAGCCCATGACGCCATCCAGCGCGTCGACTTCCCGGACGAGATGGCCCTTGCCGAGCCCGCCGATCGCAGGATTGCAGGACATTTCACCAATGCGATCAAAGCGATGCGTCACCAGCGCGGTGCGGGCGCCCATCCTGTGCGCGGCGAGCGCGGCCTCGGCGCCGGCGTGGCCGCCGCCGACGACCACCACATCGAAGTCGCGATGTTTCACGTGAAACACTCTCCCTACTTGCCGATGCAGAAGTTCCTGAAAACCACGTCGAGAACCGACTCCACATCCACACGCCCGACCAGCGCATCGAGCGCGTGCAGCGCCGCCCGCAGCTCCGCCGCCGCAACCTCCATCTGCGGATCCGCCGCCGCGAGCTGCGCCCGCGCCAG
>CAYTMB010000133.1:0-6511 GCA_964438465.1 uncultured Rhodovulum sp.
CGTGCTTCCAGCCCTCCTGGAGGCATTCGTAGATATTGCCCTCGTCGAGCTCGGCGTCGCCGACGAAGGCGATCATCCGGCCCTCGGGGCCTTCGACCCAGCCGCGGGCGCGCACATAATCCTGCACGAGGCTCGCGAAGGCGGTCACCGCGACCCCCAGCCCGACCGAGCCGGTGGAAAAATCGACGTCGTCGGTGTCCTTGGTCCGGCTCGGATAGCTCTGCGCGCCGCCCCAGCCGCGGAACGCCTCGAGCTTCTCCCGGGTCTGGACGCCGAACAGATACTGGATCGCGTGGAACACCGGCCCGGCATGCGGCTTGACCGCGACCCGGTCCTGCGGCCGCAGCGCGCGGAAATAGAGCCCGCACAGCAGATCGACCATCGAGGCGCAGCTCGCCTGATGCCCGCCGACCTTCAGCCCGTCGGCGTTGTCGCGCAGGTGGTTGGCGTTGTGGACGGTCCAGCAGGCGAGCCACAGCGCCTTTGCGCTCAGGGCCTCGAATTCCGGGGCGATGCGCCGGGTGTCGTCCATGCTCTTGGCTCCGTGGGGCGGGGCGCGAAGCGGCCCTCGGGGAGCCAAGCACAACCGATCTCACGGTTCAAACCTTTATTGCCGCGCCCCGCCGCCGCCGGTTCCGCGCCCCGCCCGGTCGACCGGCGGGCGCGGCCGCCGGCCTGTCGAAGACTTCGCCCGCGGCCGCGGCGGCGCAGTCGGCCGGCGAAAAGGTCCCGGCGCCGCGCCGGCCGGACTTAAATCGTCACAATCCTCATGCGCATCCGCGGGGCGTTGATCTTTGAATTTTCCACGGCGATAAAGAGCGCGCAAGCACTGCACTTGCTCGGAGGGACTGGGACCATGGAAGGTATTGTGGCAATCATCGTTCAGGCGATTGCGGGCGCCGCCGGCGGCGGCATCGCGGGGACCTGATCAAGTCGGTGGGCATGGCGATCGGCCCGAAGCTGATCGCCGGCGCGCTCAGCGGCGTGGCGGGCGGCTCGATTCTCGGCTCGATCTTTTCCGGCGGGACGGTGGATCCGGCGGCGGTCGCCGGCGCGGCGACGGCGGCGGGCGGCATGGACATGGGCGCGCTGAATCGCCCAGCTCGTCGGCGCGGTGGTCGGCGGCGGCGCGCTGACCGGCATCGCCGGCCAGTTCCTGGGCAAGAAGTAGCCCGCCAGCCTGCGTTTCACCAATGCGGCGGGCGCGCATCCGGCTCCGGCGGCGCGCCCGATCCAGTCTCGGCCTCGACCAGGCGCAGCGTCAGCGCATCGACCAGCCGTTCGAGCCGGTCGATGCGCGCGGCCTGCAGGCGCACCGCCTCGCTCAGGTCCTCGGTCGCCGCCTCCTGATGGGTCAGCGCGATCTCGATCTCGGTCAGGCGGGCGTCGGACATCCGCGAGTCTCCCTCGTCCCGGCTTAAGGCTGGCGCCAGCTTAACATCGACAGCCGCGGACGGGCGACCTAAGTACGTCGGCGGCGGAGGAGGGGCGCGGTGCCGGATTTCAACCAGAGGGAGCTGCGCGACGCGCTCGGCCGTTTCGCGACCGGGGTGACGGTGGTGACCACGATGACCGCGGGCGGGCCGCTCGGGATCACCGCGAACAGCTTCGCCAGCCTGTCGCTCGATCCGCCGCTGGTGCTGTGGTCGCCGGCGCGGCTGTCCAGCCGCTTCGCCGCGTTCGAGGCGGCCGGCAGTTTCGCGGTGCATGTGCTCGCGGTCGATCAGCAGCCGCTCGCCGAGCACTTCGCCAGGGTCGGAACCGGCTTCGAGCGGTTCGGCTTCGACCCCGGGCTCGGCGACGCGCCGCTGCTGCGCGGCTGCGCCGCCCGGTTCGAATGCCGGCACGCCGCGCGCTTCGACGGCGGCGACCACCTGATCTGCGTCGGCGAGGTGCTGCGGCTCGCGCAGGACGATCGCCCGCCGCTGCTCTATCACCGCGGCGCCTATCGCGGCCTCGCCGGCTGAACGCGACGATCTCCAACGATTTCATACAGGTTAGCTAACCTGGAGAGCAGGCGCCGTGCGCCAATGGCGCACGGAACTCAAAAAAAATGCGCGCACCCGCGCGCTCTATCTGGCGGCAAAGGCCGCCACGCGGCGCCAGCCGCGTATGCGACGCCCGCCGGCCGACACGGCACCTGGGATTTTTCCTGCATGAAAACAGATACTTGACCCGTGTAACAGCGTGTTACGCACAAACCTTGCCCGCGCCGGGGGCATGGGCTAGGACGACGCCCGAAGCCGGAGAGCCATCGCTTATGCCCAAGGACAGACCAGCGAAGCCCCGCCGCCCGCGCGCCGAGACGCCGCGTGGCCTGCGCGACTACTTCGGCGCCGAGGTCCGCGCCCGCGCCGCCATGCTCGCCCGGATCACCGAGGTCTACCACCGCTACGGCTTCGATCCGCTGGAGACCCCGGCGATCGAGACCGTCGAGGCGCTGGGCAAGTTCCTGCCCGACGTCGACCGTCCCAACGCCGGCGTCTTCGCCTGGGACGACCCCGACGAGGGCTGGCTGGCGCTGCGCTACGACCTGACCGCGCCGCTCGCGCGGGTCTACGCCCAGCACCGCAATGACCTGCCGACGCCCTACCGCCGCTACCAGGTCGGCCCGGTCTGGCGCAACGAGAAGCCGGGGCCGGGGCGGTTCCGGCAGTTCTATCAGTGCGACGCGGACACCGTAGGCGCCGCGAGCGTCGCCGCCGACGCGGAGATTTGCGCGATGCTCTGCGACGTGCTGGAGGCAGTTGGAATAGATCGTCGCGACTACGTTGTACGGGTGAACAACCGCAAGGTTCTGAATGGGGTTCTAGAGGTTGCGAGACTCCTTGATCCCGCCGATCCTGAACGATTTTCGGACCAGCGCGGTATTGTGCTGCGAGCAATCGACAAGCTGGATCGCCTCGGGCCAACGGGTGTGCGCGAACTTCTCGGCGAATCTCGAACGGATAAGAGCGGCGACGTCACTGTGGGCGCGGGACTGGCCTCTGACCAAGCTGACATTGTGATGTCGTTCCTTGATGCGAACGCCTCAATCGTTGATGATTTGCTCTCGCAATCCAAGGAGCTCGGGGAACGCAAAGACATAAACTTGAACTACAATGTTCTTCACTACCTGAGGGACATTGTGAGGAACTCACAGATCGGAAGAGAAGGCGTCGATGAGCTGGAGCACATCGCCGATCTCCTGCACTCGATGGATATCGGAATCGAGCAAGTTAGGATCGACCCCTCGGTGGTGCGCGGCCTCGGCTACTACACCGGGCCGGTCTACGAGGCCGAGCTGACCTTCGAGATCACCGACGACAAGGGCCGGCCGCGGCAGTTCGGCTCGGTCGCCGGCGGCGGGCGCTACGACGATCTGGTCAAGCGCTTCACCGGCCAGGCGGTGCCCGCGACCGGCGTGTCGATCGGCGTCGACCGGCTGCTCGCCGCGCTGGCCGCGCGGCGCGGCGCCGCGCCGGCCGAGGCGGGCCCGGTCGTCGTCACCGTGATGGACCGCGCCGAGATGCCCGCCTACCAGGCGATGGCGGCCGAGCTGCGCGCCGCCGGGCTGCGCGCCGAGGTGTTTCTCGGCGGCGGCAACATGGCGCGGCAGCTGAAATACGCCGACCAGCGCGCGAGCCCGGTGGCGGTGATCGCCGGCGAGGACGAGCGCGCGCGGGGCGTGGTCCAGCTCAAGGATCTGGCGCTGGGGGCGCGGCTGGCCGCCGAGATCGCGACGCATGAAGACTGGGCGGCCCAGCCGGCGCAGCTCGAGGTTCCGCGCGACCGGCTGGTCGCCGAGGTGCGCGCGATGCTGGCGCGCGCGGCCGGCTAGGCGATGGTCGGCGACCGGCCGCATCTGCCCGGCGCCCGGATGGGCGCGGGCCTCGACCGGCTCGGGGCCGAGGTCGCGCGCATCCTCGGCGCGCTCGGGGCCGGGCGGGCGACGCGGGTCGAGCCGGCGGCGCTGCAGCCGGCCGAGGTGCTGCTCGATCTCTACGGCGAGGATATCCGGGCGCGGGCCTTCGTCACCCGCGACGACGGCGCCGAGATGATGCTGCGCCCGGACTTCACCGTGCCGATCGTGCGGCTGCACATGGAGCGCGGGCTTGAGGCGGCCGAATACGTCTATTGCGGGCCGGTCTGGCGGCGGCAGGACGCGGGCTCGACCCGGGGGCGGGAATACCTGCAGGCGGGCGTCGAGATCTTCGGCGGCGCCGACCCGGCGGCGGCGGACGCCGAGGCGCTGGCGCGGATCCGCGAGGCGCTGGGGGCGGCGCCGGTCGAGATCGTCACCGGCGATCTCGGGCTGCCGCTGGCGGCGATCGACGGGCTGCCGACCTCCGCGGCGCGCAAGGCGGCGCTACGACGGCATCTGTGGCGGCCGGCGCGGTTCCGGGCGCTGCTGGAGCGGTACGGCGCCCGGCACGCGGAGGTGACGGCGGGGCGGGCCGAGCTGATCGCGGCGGTGCGCGCCGGGCGGGCGGAGGAGCTGATCGCCGCGGCGGGCGCGGTCGTGGGCCTGCGCGCGCCCGAGGACGTCGTGGCGCGGCTGGAGCGGCTGGCGGTCGAGGCCGACACGCCGCCGCTGCCGGCCGAGGCGGTGGCGGGGATCGAAGCGGTGATGGGCGTGGAGGGCGACAGCCGGACGGCGCTGGCCCGGCTGCGGACCATCGCGCGCGGGCTGCCGGGGCTGGCGCCGGCGGTGGCGCGGCTGGAGGCGCGGCTCGACGCCTTCGCCGAGCGGGGCGTCGATCCGGCGAAGTTGCGGTTCGAGGGCGGGTTCGGTCGGACGACGCTGGAGTATTACGACGGGTTCGTCTTCGGGGCGGTGGCGCGGGGGCGGGCCGACCTGCCGCCGCTCGCCAGCGGCGGGCGGTATGACGCGCTGACGCGGGTGCTCGGGGCCGGGCGGGCGCTGCCGGCGGTCGGCGGCATCGTGCGGCCCGAGGCGCTGCTGGCGCTGGGCGAGGCGGCGGCATGAAGCTCAAGCTCGGGGTGCCGTCCAAGGGGCGGCTGCAGGAGGAGACCATCGCCTGGTTCGCCGGGCGGGGCGTGACGCTGGCGCGGTCCGGCGCCGGGCGGGAGTACGCCGGGCGGGTCGAGGGCGCGCCGGGGGTGGAGCTGGTGCTGCTGTCGGCGGCCGAGATCCCGCGCGAACTGGCGGCGGGGCGGCTGCATCTGGGCGTGACCGGGCAGGATCTGGTGCGCGAGGAGATCGCCGGCTGGGCGGAGCGGCTGGAGGAGCTGGCGCCGATGGGCTTCGGCTTCGCCGATCTGGTGGTGGCGGCGCCGGCGTTCTGGATCGACGTGCGCGACATGGGCGACCTCGACGCGGCGGCGGCGGCGTTCCGGGCCCGGCATGGCCATCGGCTGCGGGTGGCGACCAAGTATCACCGGCTGGCGCGGGCGTTCTTCCAGAGCCACGGCGTCGCCGATTATCAGCTGGTCGACAGCGCCGGCGCCACCGAGGGCGCGGTGCGCAACCTGACCGCCGAGGCGGTCGCGGACATCACCACGACCGGCGCGACGCTGCGCGACAACCACCTGCGCGTGCTCGACGACGGGCTGATCCTGCGCAGCCAGGCGACGCTGTTCGCCGCGCGCGCGGCGCCCTGGCCGCGGGAGGTCGCGGCGGCGCGGGCGGCGCTGGAGGCGCGCCTGGGACTGGGCGCCGCACGGGTCGACTGACGCGGCGAAGGGCAGGGTGGGCACGCGTGCCCAACCGGTCAAGCATATGATATGTATGTGATATTTCCGAGGCGCTAACGATCTGGAAAGGGTTGGGGGGCCGGGCCGGGCACGTCCCCGCCAACGGCGAAGCCGACTGGGCGCGCGCGTGCGGCCGCTTCCGGTCGCCGGCCGGCGCTGGGGTTGCGACGCCGCTTGGCGGCGGCGGGGCGGAGGACTATGTGAGGCGGATGGCGGACGAGATCACATCGGGACTGGCGGCGGCGGACCGGGCGGTGCTGCGGGTGGGCGGCGCCGGCGCGCGCGCCTTCCTGCAGGGGCTGGTGTCGAACGACGTCGGGCGGCTCGACGCGGGCGCGGTCTATGCGGCGCTGCTGACGCCGCAGGGCAAGTACCTGTTCGACTTCTTTCTGGTCGCGGAGGGCGACGAGGACGTGCTGGTGGATGTCGCGGCCGACCGCGCGGCGGCGCTGGCGCAGCGGTTGGCGATGTACCGGCTGCGCGCGCCGGTGACGATCGCGCCGGCGGGGCTGGAGGTCGCGGTCGGGCTGGGGCCAGCGCCCGCGGGCGCCCATCCCGATCCGCGGCATCCGGCGCTGGGCTGGCGGGCCTATCCGCCGGACGCGGCCGCCTTCGTCGGCGGCATGACCGAGCTGGAGCCCGCGGCGCTGACGGCGCTGCGCGTCGAGCACGGCGTCCCCGAGAGCGGCGTCGAGCTGATCCCCGACGACAGCTATATCCTCGAGATGGGCTTCGAGCGGCTGAACGGCGTCGATTTCCGCAAGGGCTGCTATGTCGGGCAGGAGGTCACCGCCCGGATGAAGCACAAGACCGA
>CAYTMB010000134.1:0-6484 GCA_964438465.1 uncultured Rhodovulum sp.
GCACGATCAGCAGATTCCCGAGGTTCGGCAGGATGTGCTCGAGCGAGATCCGCGCCGGTCCCTTGCCGGCGACCCGGGCGGCGAGGATGAAGTCGCGCTGCCACAGCCCGAGCGCGGCGCCGCGGGTGAGGCGGGCGAAGACCGGGATATTGAAGATGCCGATGGCGATGATGGCGTTGAGCGCCGAGGGGCCGAACACGGCGGTGATCAGGATGGCGATCAGGAGCGCCGGGAAGGCGAAGACGAGGTCGTTGCCGCGCATGATCGCCTCGTCGAGAGCCGAGCCGCGGGTCGCGGCGGCGGCGAGGCCGAGCGGGACGCCGAGCCCCATGCCGATGCCGACGGCGACCAGCGCCACGGCGAGCGAGACCCGGGCGCCGACCATGATCATCGCGAACACGTCGCGGCCGAAATGGTCGGTGCCGAACCAGTGCGCCGCCGAGGGCGGCCGCAGCCTGGCCGCGATGTCGAGCGCCGTCACGTCGTAGGGCGTCCAGGCGAAGGAGACGAGCGCCGCGAGCAGGAACGCGCCCGACAGCGCCGCGCCGATCAGGAGGGTGCGCATCAGCGGCGCCGCCGCAGGCGCGGATCGACCGCGGCATAGGCGAGATCGACGGCGAAGGTGACGGCGATCACCGCGAAGACCAGCAGCATCACCACGCTCTCGACCACGATCAGGTCGCGGCTGGCGATGGCCTGGAACACCAGCCGGCCGAGGCCGGGCAGGAAGAACACGTTCTCGATGATGATCGCGCCGGCGAGCAGGAACGAGAACTGCAGGCCGATGATGGTCAGCACCGGGATCAGCGCGTTGCGCAGCGCGTGGCGGCGCAGCGCCTGGCCGCGCGACAGGCCCTTGGCGCGGGCGGTGCGGATATAGTCCTCGCCCAGCGTGTCGAGCAGCGCCGAGCGCATCACCCGGGCGAGGATCGAGGCCTGCGGCAGCGCCAGCGCGATCGCCGGCAGGGTCAGCGCCCTGAGGCCGGCGAAGGCGCCGGCGTCCCAGCCGGGAAAGCCGCCGGCGGAGAACCAGCGCAGGGTCACCGCGAACACCAGCACCAGCAGCATGGCGAACCAGAAGTTCGGCACCGCGACGCCGAGCTGGGTCGCGCCCATCACGCCGGCGTCCACCAGGCTGCCGCGCCGGGCGGCCGCCCAGATCCCGACGGGAAAGGCGATCAGCGTCGACAGCGCCAGCGCGTAGAGCGCGAGCGGCAGCGAGATCCACAGCCGGTCGGCGATCATGCCGGCGACGGGGGTGCGATAGGTGTAGGAGACGCCGAAATCGCCGCGCAGCATGCCGAGGATCCAGTCGGCGTAACGCTCGACCGGGCCGGCGTCGAGGCCGAGCTGGCTGCGCAGCGCCGCGACCGTCTCGGGCGAGGCGTTCATCCCGAGCATGTAGGCGGCCGGGTCGCCGGGCACGATCTCGATCAGCGCGAAGATCACGAGGCTCGCCACGATCAGGCTGATCGCGAGGGAAAAAAATCGGGTCAGGGCGAATCGGATCATCGCCGCGCGGGCCTCCGGACGGAACGCCGGGAACCTAGGCCAGCCGCGCCGCGAAGGCCAGCCGCGCCAGCCGCCCGCGCTTCGCCGCGAGGCCGGGCGGCGGCGAAACCCGCGCGACGCCGCCGCGCGCCGCGGGCGGAGCGGGACAACCCGCGCGACGCCGACGCGGCGCATGGGTCCGGCCGGCGGCGGCCTTCGGGCCGGCGGCGGCCGGAGGCCTCAGGTCACGAAGGTCAGCGCGGCGTTGACCGCGATGGCGATCAGCACGGTGTTGTAGGCGAAGGACGCCAGCGAGTGCAGCAGGATCGCCCGGCGCATCGGGCGCGACGACGCCGCCACGTCCGAGACCGAAAACGACGCGCCGACCGCGAAGGCCTGGTAGAGGAAATCCACGCCGTCCGGCAGGTCGCCGCGAAAGTCGAAGCCGCCGGCCGGTTCGCCGTCGGGGCCGGGGGAATAATAGAGCCGGGCGTACTGGAACGCCGCGAGGGTATGGGTCATCGCCCAGCTGAGCGGCACGCTGGCCACGGCGAGGATCGGGAACAGCCGCCCCTCGGTCCTCGGATGGTTGAGCAGCAGGAAGATCGCCCACAGGCTGAGCAGCATGGCGAGAAAGGTCACGACGGTGACCAGCTTCGCGCCGGAGGCGACCCCGGGCGCACCGGCCGCCGCGGTGCGGCGCATCGTTTCGGGCTGCATCCGCAGCGCCGCGCGCACCATCAGCACGATATAGGCGGCGAAGAACACGTCGGCGGCCAGCAGCACGCGCAGCGCCTCGTGCTGGCCCCAGGTCGCGAGCCAGACCGCCGCCCCGGCGCCGAGCGCGCCGAAGTAGCGGATGTTGTGGTTGAACCGCGCCCGGATGCGCAGGGCGACCCGGACCGGCGGTTCCCCCGGCGCGGTCACTCGGTCCAGTGGACCGCCGTCATGTCGTTGGCCTGGGTCGGCATGTTCTCCCACAGGCCTTCGATACGGGCGTCGGCCACGCCGGTCTTGGCGAGCTGGAACAGGAAGACGTTGGTGGCCTGATCGGCCACCCGCGCCTGCGCCGCCCGCAGCACCTCGTTGCGATCCTCCGCGTCGGACATGCCGGCGAGGCCCTGGAGCAGCGCCACGATCACCGGATCGCCGGGACCGAAGTAGTAGTCGGGCCGGGCGTAGATGCCGATGTCCATCGGTTCGGTGTGGCTGACGATGGTCAGGCCGAAGTCCTTGCCCCCGAACACCTGCTCGAGCCACTGCGCCCATTCCATGTTCACGATCTCGGCCTCGACGCCCACCGCGCGCAGCTGGCTCGCGGCGATCTCGCCGCCGCGCCGCGCATAGGGCGGCGGCGGCAGCGCCAGCGTGGTCGCGAAACCGTCGGGGAAGCCCGCCTCGGCCAGCAGCGCCCTCGCCGCCTCCGGATCGTAGGCGTTGACCGCGGTGAGGTCGACATAGGCCGGGTGATGCGGCGCGAAATGGCTGCCGATCGGGGTTCCGTAGCCGAACATCGCGCCGTCGACGATCGCCTGGCGGTCGATGGCCTTCGAGACCGCGCGGCGCACGCGGATGTCGTCGAACGGCGGCCGGGCGTTGTTCATCGCGAGCACGGTCTCGCCCTCGGTCGAGCCGACGATCACCCGGAAGCGCGGATCGGCCTCGAACTGCGGCAGGTTCTCGGGGGCGGGGAACACCGGGAAGGCGTCGACGTCGCCGGCCATCATCGCGGCGAAGGCGGCGGTCGGGTCGGCGATGAACTTGAAGGTGACCTTGTCGAGCCGGGCCGGGGTTCCCCAGTAGTCGGGGGCGCCGACCAGCTCGATGCGGTCGCCCTGCACCCATTGCGAGAACCTGAACGGGCCGGTGCCGACCGGGTTGGTCGCGTTGGTGTCGGCGGTGGCGGGCGAGACGATCACCGCATCGCCCCAGGCGAGGTTGAACAAGAGATCGCCCTTGGGCGCGTCGAGGCCGATCTCGACGGTGACGTCATCGATGGCGGTCACCTCGTTGATGCCCTCGAACAGGCCCTTCTGCGCGTTCACCGAATCCTCGGCCATCGCCCGGTCGAAGGAGAACGCCACGTCCTCGGCGGTCATCGCCACGCCGTCGTGAAAGGTGACGCCGGGGCGGAGGTTGAAGACCCAGCTGAGCCCGTCGGGCGCGACCTCCCAGCTCTCGGCGAGCCCGGGCAGGATCGAGCCGTCCGGGCCGAAGCGGGTCAGGCCCTCGAAGACGTTGGCGTAGACCACCTCGTCGATCGCCGCGGCGGCGCCGGCGGTCGGGTCGAGGATCGGCGGCTCGAGCTGGAGCCCGAGCGTGATGTCGGTGCGCGGCTGCGCGAGGCCGGGACCGGCGAGCACGGCGAGGCCGAGGACCAGCGCCGTCAGGGAATGCTTCATCATCGACCTCCGCGGTGTCCGGGTTTGCGGCGGGCGCCGCGGTGTCTAGGGCGCGGCGGGGGCCGCGGTGTCAGGCGCTGCGCCGAGCAGCTCGGCGAGGGCGAGGCCCATCACCAGCGCGGCGTCGAGCATGTCGTCCACGCCGACATATTCATCGGGTTGATGCGCGAGGTCCAGTATGCCCGGCCCGTAGGCCACGCAATTCTTCAGCCGGCCGATGCGGTCGATGTGCTTCTGGTCATAGGTGCCCGGCGAGACGACGAATTCCGCCTCGCGCCCGAGGGCCGCGCGCACCGCGCGGGCGAGCGCGGCGGCGACCGGGGCGCCCGGTTCGGTCATCGAGGGAAGAACCTCGTGCATGTCCCTGATCTCGTAGCGGAACGGGCGGCGGCCCTGCGCGAGTTCGACCGTCGCGCGCAGCTCGGCCTTGACGGTGGCGATGTCCTCCTCGGCGAGGAAGCGGCGGTCGACGATCATCCGGCAGCTGTCGGGCACCACCGGGGCGGGCCAGCCGGTGAAGTCGCGCGGCAGTTCGGCCTGGCCGCCGTGGATCGAGTTGATGTTCAGCGTCGAGGCCCGCGCCGCCGCCGGGACGACCGGCATCGCCGTGCGCCTTGCGGCCAGCGCCGGGACGAGCGTCGCCTCCATCTCGGCGATCACCGCGCCCATGTGGCGGATGGCGCAGTCGCCGAGGAAGGGCATCGAGCCGTGGGCGATGCGGCCGAAGGTCTCGAGCTCGGCCCACCAGACGCCGCGGTGGCCGAGGCAGATCCGGTCCTTGTTCAGCGGCTCGGGGATGATGACGTGATCGACATGGGCGTAGAGCCCCTGCTCCGCCAGCCAGGCCACGCCGCCGTAGCCGCCGGTCTCCTCGTCGGCGGTGGCGGTGATCTCGATCGCGCCGGGGAAGTCGGGCGCGAGCGCGAGGAAGGCCTCGACCGCGACGATCGCGGCGGCGATGCCGCCCTTCATGTCGCAGGCGCCGCGGCCATAGACGCGGCCGTCGACCAGCGCGCCGCCGAAGGGATCGACGGTCCAGCCCTGCCCGACCTCGACCACGTCGATATGGCCGTTGAACTGCACGCAGGGCCCCGGGCGCGTCCCCTCGCGCCGCGCGACGAGGTTCCAGCGCGGGTAACGGTCGCTGTCGCCGGGCGCCCCGGTCGCGCGCAGCAGCCGGCAGTCGAAGCCGGACGGCCGGAGCCGGGCGGCGAGCAGGTCGCAGGCCTCGCGGTAGAACTCCCCGGGCGGGTTCAGCGTGGGGATGCGGATCAGACCTTGGGTCAGCGCGACGAGGTCGTCACGCCGGTCCGCCAGCGTCCGCCTGAGGCTGTCGGGGTCGAGCGGCATCGGCGTTCTCCGCGGTTGCGAGCAGGTCGAAGACGAAGGCGAGTCCGGCATCCCGCATCGCCGGCGCCGGCGCAACCGCGTTGAGCAGGAAGCGCGGCAGCGGCGTCGGCGCCTCGCAGCTCACCACGCCGAAGCGCGGGCCGTAGAGGTCTGCGAACCGGCGCGGCACGGCGGCGACGAGGTCGGTGTCGGCGACGATGGCGAGGGCGAACATGAAGTTCGGCGCCGTCAGCGCGATCCGTCGGGTCAGGCCGCGTTCGGCGAGGCTGGCGTCGACGAAGCCCTGCGGATCGCCGGAATGCGAGACGACGAGATGCGACAGCGCGCAGTAGCGATCGAGGCTCGGGTCCTCGACGAAGGGGTGCCCCGCCCGCATCGCGACGACGAAGTCCTCCTCGTAGAGCCTGCGCTGGACGAACCGCGCCGGGATCGCGTCCGAGGGCAGCACGGCGATGTCCATCTCGCGCGCGTCGAGCCCGGCGAAGGCGCCGCGCCAGACCCGGTCGGCGCCGGTCTCGCCGGGGCTCGGCAGCAGCTGGCGCAGGCTGACGTCGATCCCCGGCGCGCGCCGGCGCAGCGCGTCGAGCAGCGGCGGCAGGAACACCGCCGCGACTGGATTCAGTGGAGCGGAACGTGCGATTTCCCCCCGCAAGCAGCGATTGCCGCCGCGTCCGGCTTGAATCGAAATCGCAGGAGCGACCCATGTCCACCACAAGACGTTCAGTTCTCGCCGGGGCCGCGACCGCCGCCGCCCTCACCGGCGCCGCCTCGGCCGACGCCCGCGACGAAGCCGAGGCGCTGGTCCGGCTGTCCGCCGAGGCGAACGCCGCGCTGATGCGCGGCGAGGTCGACGCCGACCGGGCGCTGGCGCCGATGAGCGACGATTTCACGCTGATGTCGCCGTTCGGGGGAAAGCCGTCGACCGGCCCCACCCCTCCGGAGAGCTGGGAGGCGATGCGGACGTTCTTCCGCAACGGCACGTTCAGCCAGGAGGTGGTCGAGACCTACGCCACGCCCGACATGGTCGCGCTGGTGCTGATCGAGCGCACCACCTGCGAGGTCGGCGGCCTGCCGGCGCAGGACTGGGCGCTGCGCGTCACGCTGGTCTATCGCCGCGAGGCGGGCGACTGGCGGCTGGCGCATCGCCACGCCGATCCGCTGGTGCGCGGCGTCAGCCTGGAGGAGGCCGCCGCGCTCGCCCGCTGACCGGCGCGCCGCAGCCTGTCCCGGACGCCCGACTC
>CAYTMB010000135.1:0-6465 GCA_964438465.1 uncultured Rhodovulum sp.
AGATCGTATCAGGCCTCGCGCTCCCGCGTTAACGATTGAGCCCCGGTTAAAAAGTGGCAAGCCGCTTTCCAGCCGCTTTCCAGCCAATTTCCAGCCACAACGAATCCCGGTAAACCTTTGGCATGACAGAGGTTCGGTCTCGAACCGAGCCCTTCGGCCGGATCCCGCATGAGACGCGCGCTCCTCCTGCTCGCGCTCCTGCTCGCGCCCCGGATCGCCCCGGCCGAGAGCCTGACCCTCAGCTTCGTCCCGCATCCCGCCCACGAGAACGTCATCGCCGGCGAGATGGTCCCGGTGACGCTGCGCGCCGTCTACGACCGCAAGATCGCGCTCGAGGCGCTGGAGATCGCCCCCTCCGACAGCTTCGACTGGATCCAGACGGCGCCCGACCACTGGCGCGAGGAGATGATCGGCGGCAAGTCCTGGATCACCATGGAGCGCGAGCTGGCGCTGGTCCCGAAACGGGCCGGCGTCCTCCATTTCGGACCCGCCACCCACGACCTCACCATCATCGACGAGCGCAGCCAGCGACAGGAGCGCAGGATCGTCGCGCCGCCGCTCTCGCTGTCCGTCGGCGCCTATCCGGCCGAACGCGGCTGGCAATGGGTGGCCGAGGAGGCCACCCTCACCGACGAACTCTCGACCGACCCCTCGCGCCTCGCCGACGGCCAGACCGTGACCCGCCGCGTCACGATCCGCGCCCTCGGCGCGCTGCCGGAGTCGCTGCCGCCCCGGCCGGTGGTCTCCGAGCCCTGGCTCATCAGCTTCGCCGCGCCGGTAGAGCGCCGCCTGATCCTGACCGACGCGGGCCCGGTCTCCGAAGCCGTCTGGGTCTGGCAGTTCCGCCCCGAGACCGGCGAGCCCGGCGTCATCCCGCCGGTGAAGATCTCCTATTTCAACGCCGCCGCCCGGCGGATGGACGCGCTCGAGATCCCGGCGCTGCCGATCGGCTACGCCAGCTTCTACACCAACCAGGTCCAGACCGGCCGCTTCGACGCCGCCGCCCGCCTCGCCGAAGCCGGCGCCATCGCCGCCGGCCTCGTCGCCGGCGCCGCGCTGATCCTCAGCCGCCGCGCTCCGGACGCCACCCGCGGCGCCTGGGCGCAGATCCGGCGCCGCTGGTCGCCGGTCCGCCGCTGGCGCCTGCGCCGCGCCGCGCGCGCAGGCGACCTGCTCCACCTGCGGCGCCTGCTCGACGAGACCCATCCCGGCGCCGCCGAGGCCGCCGCCCTGGTGGAGGAGGCGATCTACCGGCCGGGCGCCCGATTCGATCCGGCCGCCTTCCGCCGCGCCCTGCGCCGCGCCTGAAGCGATATCCAACCGGACGGGATCGTCCGGCAATAAACGCACATACCGTAGCAAAGTGAGCGCAAATTAGCGGCAACGCCGGTGTATCATGCGAATTTCGGCAAACGATCGGCGCCGTTTCGGGACAGCGGCGCGCCCGAACTGCAATGTTTCTCCCCATGCAGGCCCAACCAGACCACGGAGGACGATTCGATGCTGGAGCTTGTGATCGCCGCCTGTCTCAACCACACCGAGCCGTGCCGAAACTTCTCGCTGCTCTACGACCCCCAGGACTTCTCCCTGATGATGTGCGTCGCCGGCGGCCAGGTCGAGATCGCCCGCTGGAAGGACACCCATCCGGCCTGGACCGTCGTCCGCTGGCGCTGCGGCTATGTCGCGGACGGCGCCGCCGACCTCTGAGAACCGTCTGCGAACGCCCCGGGGACGACGTTTCGACGCCCCGTCAACACCTGTTTCGAGAATGTGAACGCAGCTCGAACATCATCGATATATCAAATGATTAGCCTCCTGTGCACGCGTGCACACCCGTGCCCGGAGCACATCTCCGCGGCCCCGGCGCCGACCCGAGCCTTTCGCAGACGCCTCTCCGAGCGCAGGCTCCCGCCAGGACACCAGGCCGTTTTCGCCCCTCAGAAGCAGAGGATCTCCGCCTCCGCCTGCGCCCGCCGAAGGTTCGCGGCGATCTCGCGCACCACCGGCGCGCCGCGGAACATCGCCCCCCGCTCGCCGGCGGTCAGCCGCATCCGCAGCACGGTCTCCGCCTCCACATAGCTGTCGTAGGACAGGATGCTCGCGATCTGGTCGATCGAGCAGGAGCAGCGGGTCAGCGCATCCTGCGACTGCCCGTTGGCCGCCATGCAGGCGAAGACGTATTCCGCCCGCGCCGCCGTCGGATAATCGTTCGCCGCCGGCGCCGACTGGGCCGCCGCGCCGCCCGCGGCGAGGCAAAGGACAAGGGCCGCCAGGGATCGCCGCATCTCATTCCTCCGCAAGGAGCACCATCGTCGCATGATAGCCGCCCGCGCCGGCGGCGGTATCGGCCGAAAGTTCGAGGATCCGCGCCGGCGCCTCGGGATCGAACCGGAGCCGCAGCGTGAGCCCGGCGAAATCCCCCATCCGCCCGCGGTTCGGATCCGCGGCGAAGGGCGTCAGCGCCACCTCCCGCGCGCCTTCCCCCGGCGACCCGAGATCCGACGCCGCCAGCGTCTCGCGGATCCGGTTGCGGATGTAGTAGGGACTGCCGCCGGTCGCCTCCGCCATCACCCGCACCGTGGTCTCGAGGAAATAGAGCAGCAGCGGGTTCGCCACCGCGACCGGGAACGTCCCGACCGGCGTCATCGTCCCGTCGACCTCGCGCAGCAGGCGCATCTCGCGCCGGCCCTCCGCCTCCACCACCTCGAGCCGCACCTCGCCGCCCTCGACGTCCGCGACCGTCATGCCCTCGACCGCCGGCACGGCGCGGTCCTCGGCATAGGCGACGGCGCTGCCGGCCGGCGCCGCCTCGAACAGGTCGGGCGCCATCAAGAGGTCGCTCAGCGCCCCCGCCGCCGCCGGCAGCGGCAGCAGGAGGCCGATCAGGAACAGGCTCTTGCGCATCATCGGCGATCGATCCTTTCGAGGGTTGCGCCGGGTCGGGGACGCGCGGCGCACGGGTCGTCGCACGCGCCGGCCCCTCCGGCAAGACCGGTTAAAGGCGGGAAGGCGGACCCGCGATCCCGAAGGCGCCGCATCAGTCCTCCTCCTTCACGACGAGCTGGAAACCCCGCCCGCGCAGGGTGCGCAGCACGAGGCCGTAGTCGGCGAAGTTGCCGAGCTTGCGCCGCAGGTACCCGACATAGACATCGACCACGTTCTCCGTCGCCCCGCCATGCGGGGCCCAGAGCGCATCGAAGATCTCGCCCCGCGTCGCCAGCTCGCCGCCGCGCGCCATCAGCCAGGCCAGCAGCTCGCCCTCCCGGTCGGTCAGCGGCACCGGCCGCGCGCCCCCGGTCACCGCCCGCGTCACCGGGTCGTAGACCAGCCCCGCCATCCGGAGCGGCGCCAGCCGCGGCGCCGCCCGGCGAAGCTGCACCTCCAGCCGCGCCAGCAGCTCGCTGAGCTGGAACGGCTTCACGATATAATCCTGCGCGCCGGCGTCGAGCCCCTCGGCGCGGTCCTCGACCCGCGCCAGCGCGCTCAGCATCAGCGCCGGAATGCGGTGCCCCCGCCGCCGCATCTCCACCAGCAGCGCCGCCCCGCTCTCGCCTCCGAGCATCATGTCGATGATCGCCGCGTCGATCCCGCCCGCCTCGACCCGCGCCAGCGCGGCGTCGCCGGTCTCGGCCCAGTCCGCGCCGTAACCCGCGGCGCCGAGACCGCGGCGCAACAGCGACGCGATGTCCGGATCGTCCTCGACGATCAGCACGCACACCATTCAGGCCGCCTCCGTCCCCGCCAGCGGCAGCGTCATCACCAGCCGCAGGCCGCCCTCCGCCGGCGCCTCCGCGCGGAGGCCGCCGCCGTGAGCCTCGACCACCCAGCGGGCGAGCGCAAGGCCCACCCCGAAGCCCGGCGCCGCGGCGCCCTCGCCGCGCGCGAAGCGCTCGAAGACCGGCCCGAGCCGCTCCGGCGGCAGGCCCGGCCCGTCGTCGGTGACGCTCACCACCGCCTGGCCGGCCTCGACCCGCCCCGCCAGCGCGACCGTGGCCCCGCGCCCGGCGTATTTGGCGGCGTTCTCGAGAAGGCCCGCCAGCACCTGCCGCAGCCATTCGGCGTCCCCCGCGACCACCAGGGCCGGCAGGTCGTCGGCGCGCGCCGTGACCCCGGCCCGCGCCAGCACCGGCGCGGTGTCGGCCAGCGCCGCCGCGGCGACGGCGGCGAGGTCGACCGGGCGCCGCTCCAGCTCCAGCCGCCCGCTCTCGGACCGGGCGATCCGCAGCAGATCCTCGATCCGCCGGAACAGCCGCAGCGCCCGTCCGCGGATCGTGGCGAAGGCCGCCTGCACCGCCGGCTCCGGATGCCGCGCGCCCAGCTCCGCCTCGCCGAGGATCACCGTCAGCGGCGTCCGCAGCTCGTGGCCCACGTCCGCGAAGAACCGCCGGCGCTCGGCGTCCGCCCGCGCCAGCCGGGCGTTGGCGGCGCTGAGCGCCGCCGTCCGCTCCGCGACCGTCACGTTCAGCCGCGCCCGGTCGCGCGCCACCCGCGACGCCACCCGCCGCAGCCGCGCCAGCAGCAGCCCCAGCTCGTCATGCCCGCCGCGCCCCGGCGCGGGCGCCCCCGCGGCCAGCGCCTCGGCCGCGGCCGTAGCGCTGGCGATCCGCCCGAACAGCGGCCGGAACACCGAGGCATAGAGCCCGCCGAGCGCCAGCACGGCGGCCAGCGCGACCCCGATCGCCAGCCGGCGCAGCCGCCGCCGCAGCCCGTCCATCGCCGCCATCGCCTCGTCGCGCCGCACCGTCTCGACCTGCACCTCCGCCGCCACCAGCGCCGGCACCTGCGCCGCGTTGTAGGTCGCCACGTCCCCCGCCGGCGTCCCCGGAGGGGCATCGGCGAGCGACCGCTCCAGCCGGTCCAGCAGCGCCCGGATCCGGGCGGGCGTCACGCCGCGCCGCGCGCGCGCCTCCGCCTCCGCCGGCGTGCGCGCCGCCGCGTCCTCGGCCACCAGCAGATCGACGGCCTCCAGCGCCGCGCGCACCTGCGACGCATCCTGCGGCAGCCGGTCCGGCGCGAGCCAGCCGAGCATCCATTCGTTCATGCGCGAGGACAGCGCGCCGTAGGCCTCGATCCGCCGCTGCGCCGCCAGCGCCTCCGCCGCGAGGGCCTGCGTGCGCGACAGGCCGTAGACCGCGAGGCCCGCGCCCGCGACCGCCAGCGCCGCCAGAACCAGCGCCCCGAGCATCAGCCGCGCGCGCAGCCCGGGCCTGCACCTCACGCCGCCCCCTCGAGCAGCTGCTGGACCATCCGCCGCAGCTCGGTCTCGGCCACCGGCTTCTCCAGCACCGGCACGCCCAGCGGCCCGGCCAGCCGCCGGATCGCCTCCGCCGCCTCGGCGCTGACGATGAGCGCCGGCACCGCCCGGCCGAGGTCGCGCCGCACCGCCTCGATCACCTGCGCCCCGGTCTCGTCGGCGTCCAGCCGGTAGTCGGTCAGGACGAAGTCGGGCGCCGGCCCGCCGCGGGCGGCCGCGCAGGCCTCGGCGACGCCGCCGGCGCCGACCACCTCCATCCCCCAGCCGCGCAGCAATATCCCCAGGGCCTCGCGCATCCCGCGGTCGTTCTCGACGACCAGCGCCCGCCGCCCGGTGAGGTCGGCCAGGGGCGCGGGCCGCACGACCGCCGGCGCGTCCTCGGGCGACAGGCCGAGGCTGGACATCAGCGGCAGCCGCACGCGGAAGCGCGAGCCGCGCCCGACCGCGCTCGCCAGCGACACCTGATGGCCGAGTTGCTGGCAGGCGCGCCGCACGATGGAGAGCCCGAGGCCGGTGCCCGGCGCGTCCGACCGCGACAGCCGCTCGAATTCGCTGAAGATCCGCTCCTGGTCGGCCGGATCGATCCCGGGCCCCGCATCGTGCACGCTGAGCCAGGCGTCGGCGCCGTCGTGCTTCAGCCCGACCACCACCTTCGGTCCGGTGGAGTATTTCAGCGCGTTGGAGATCAGGTTCTGCGCGATCTGCCGCAGCAGCACCGGATCGCTCAGCACCGCCTCGGACGACATCACGAAGCGCAGGTCGATGCCCCGCGCGGCCGCCAGCGGCTGCAGGTCGATCGCCAGACGCTGGAACAGCCGGCTGATCGCCACCGGCCCCGGGTTGGTCTCGAAGGCCCGGCTGTCGAGACGCGCGATGTCGAGCAGCGCCCCGATCAGCTCCTCGGCGCTCTCGAACGAGGCGATCACCCGCTCCACCAGGTCGGTCTGCACCGCGTCCGTCGCGCGGTCGCCGAGCTGGCCGAGCAGCAGCCGCCCCGCGCTCAGCGGCTGCAGCAGGTCGTGGCTCGCCGCCCGCAGGAAGCGCGACTTGGCCCGGTTCGCCTCGTCGGCCGTGGCCCGCGCCGCGGCGAGCTCGGCGTTGCTGGCGCTGAGCTCGGCCAGCGCCCGCTCGAGGTCGGCGTTCCGCGCCACGATCTCGCGCTCCAGCATCGCCGCGGTCCGGGTCAGCGAATAGGACGAGCCGCGCATGTC
>CAYTMB010000136.1:0-6461 GCA_964438465.1 uncultured Rhodovulum sp.
TCACCGAGATCCCCTACCAGGTGCAGAAGGGCAAGCTGATCGAGCGCATCGCCGATCTCGTCAACCTCAAGAAGATCCCGATCCTCGCCGATGTGCGCGACGAGAGCGCCGAGGACATCCGCATCGTGCTCGAGCCGCGCGCCCGCACGGTCGATCCTCAGGTCCTGATGGAGATGCTGTTCCGCAACAGCGACCTCGAGACCCGCTTCGCGATGAACATGAACGTGCTGATCGACGGCCGCACGCCGCAGGTCGCCTCGCTCAAGGAGGTGCTGCGGGCCTTCCTCGACCACCGCCGCGAGGTGCTGCTGCGCCGCGCGCGCTTCCGGCTGGACAAGATCGACGCCCGGCTGGAGATCCTCGACGGCCTCCTGATCGCCTATCTCAACCTCGACCGGATCATCGCGATCATCCGCACCGAGGACGAGCCGAAGCCGGTGATGATGGCGGAATTCGCGCTCACCGACGTCCAGGCCGAGGCGATCCTGAACACCCGGCTGCGCGCCCTGCGCCGGCTGGAGGAGATGGAGCTGCGCGCCGAGCGCGACGCGCTGATCGCGGAACGCGCCGATCTCGCCGCGCTGCTCGCCTCCGAGGCGCTGCAGTGGGATCGCATCGCCGACCAGCTGCGCGAGGTGCGCAAGGCCTTCGGCAAGACCGCCCCCGGCGGCGCCCGGCGGACCGACTTCGACGATGCGCCCGAGGTCGAGGAGGTGTCCTTTGAGTCGATGATCGAGCGCGAGCCGATCACCGTGGTCTGCTCGGCGATGGGCTGGATCCGGGCGATGAAGGGCCATCTCGCGGCGGACGCCGAGCTGAAGTTCAAGGACGGCGACGGCCCGGCGTTCCTGCTCCACGCCGAGACCACCGACAAGCTGCTGCTGATGGCCTCGAACGGCCGGATGTTCACGCTCGCCTGCGCGACGCTGCCCGGCGGGCGCGGCATGGGCGAGCCGGTGCGGCTGCTGGTCGACCTGCCGAACGAGGCCCAGCCGGTCGCGCTGATGGTGCATCGCCCGGGCGCGCGGCTGCTGCTCGCATCCGACGCCGGGGACGGCTTCCTGCTGCCCGAGGACGAGGCGCTGGCGCAGACCCGCGCCGGCCGGCAGGTGATGAACCTCGGCGACAAGGGCCGGGTCCGGGTCTGCCGCCGCGCCGCCGGGGATCACGCCGCCATCGTCGGCGAGAACCGCAAGGTCGTGGTGTTCCCGCTGGCCGACCTGCCGGAGATGTCGCGCGGCAAGGGCGTGCGGCTGCAGAAATACAAGGACGGCGGCCTGTCGGACGCGCTGACCTTCACGCTCGCCGACGGGCTGGCGTGGAAGGACCCGGCCGGGCGGACCCGCACCGTGACCGCGGGCGAGCTCGCCGACTGGATCGGCGCGCGCGCCTCCGCCGGCCGCATGGCCCCGCGGGGCTTCCCGCAATCGAACCGCTTCGACTGAAACGACAACAAACCGGGGACAGACCATGAAACGCATGCTGACGACCGCCGCCGCCGCACTGCTGCTTGCCGGCTGCACGATGAACAACCAGACCGCCGAGGTCGCAGAGGCCGCGACCGTCTCGGCGACGGTCGTGGCGGTGAACCCGGCGACGCGCGCCATCGACCTCAGGACCGCCGACGGCGAGACGATCCGGATGACCGCGACGCCCGAGATGCGCAACTTCGACCAGATCGAGCCGGGCGACATCGCCACGATGGAGATCTACGGCTCGATCCAGGTCCAGCTCGCCGGCCCGGGCGCGGCGGCCGAGCCGCAGACGCTGGCGGTGTTCGGCCGTGCGCCGGAGGGCGCCCGGCCCGGCGCGGTCGCGGGCCTGACCACCACCGCCACGGTCCGGTTCGTCTCCTACGATCCGGCGACGTTCGAGGCCGCGCTGATCCTGCCGGACGGCGAAGCCGTGACCGTGCCGGTCGAGCCCGGAATGCGCGCCTTCGCCGCCGCCCGCACCCCGGGCGAGCGCATCGAAGTCACGATGACCGACGCCATCGCCCTGTTCGTCGACCCTGCCTGACGCCGGGCGGCCGGCCGCGCGCCGTGCGCGGCCGGCCGCGCACACCCTACCGCGGGGTTAACATCGCGGATAATGTCCAGCGGAATCAATTGGATAGGCGTCTGTGCACGCGTGCACACCTTGCCGCTTCAGCCGCCGGTGTGGCTCATGTGGCGGGTGACCTGGCCGGTCACGGTCTGCCGGGAATAGTCGAAGTCGTGCCCCTTCGGCTTGCGCGCGATCGCCGCCCGGATCGCCGCGTTCAACGGCGCGTCGTCGTCGGGATGCGCGCGCAGCACCGCGCGCAGGTCGGCGTCGTCCTCCTGGCCGAGGCACATGTAGAGCTGGCCGGTGCAGGTCAGCCGCACCCGGTTGCAGCTCTCGCAGAAATTATGCGTCAGCGGCGTGATGAAGCCGATCCGCCCGCCGGTCTCGCCGACGCGGACATACCGCGCCGGCCCGCCGGTGCGCTCCAGCGTGTCGGTCAGCGTCCAGCGGGTGTCGAGCTCGGCGCGCAGGTCCTTCAGCGACCAGTACTGGTCGAGCCGGTCCTCGTTGCCGAGGTCGCCCATCGGCATCACCTCGATGAAGGTGAGATCGAAGCCCCGCGCCCCGCACCAGGCCACCATGTCGTGCACTTCGCCGTCGTTCACGCCCTTGAGCGCCACGGCGTTGATCTTGACCTTCAGCCCGGCCTCGGCCGCGGCGTAGATCCCGTCGAGCACCTGGGCGAGACGGCCCCAGCGCGTGATCGCTGCGAACTTCGCCGCATCGAGCGTGTCGAGCGAGACATTGACCCGGCGCACGCCGCAGTCGGCCAGCTCGGCCGCGAAGCGGCGCAGCTGGCTGCCGTTGGTGGTGAGCGTCAGCTCCTTCAGCGCGCCGCTCGCCAGATGCCGCGACATCGCGCGAAAGAAGGTCATCACCCCCTTGCGCACCAGCGGCTCGCCCCCGGTGATCCGCAGCTTGGTCACCCCGAGGCCGACGAAGGCCGAGCACAGCCGGTCCAGCTCCTCGAGGGACAGAAGTTCCGCCTTCGGCAGGAACTCCATGTGCTCGGACATGCAGTAGACGCAGCGGAAGTCGCAGCGGTCGGTGACCGACACGCGCAGATAGTCGATCGACCGCGCGAAGGGGTCGATCAGACGGGGTGCAGGTGCCGGAACAGAGGTGCCCATTTGCCTAGACAGTAGGCGGGCGCGGCTCCGGGTTCAAGGCGCGCCGCCGTATCCGCTTCTGCCCGCCGCCGCGGGTGGGTATAGAGTGGCGCCATGGAGCCGACCGCATGCCGCCCCCCGATCGCCCGCTGATCCCTCCCGGCGTCGGGTGGGACGCGTTGCGCGCCGGCTTCCGCTGGCCGCGCCCGCGGCGCTACAACATCGCCGAGGAGGTCTGCGACGTCTGGGCGCGGCGCGCGCCCGAACGGATCGCGCTGCGCTACCTGCGCCCCGACGGCGAGGTGCGCGACTGGACCTACGACCAGCTCGCCCGCGCGTCCCGGCGGCTGGCGAACGCCTTCCGGGCGCACGGCCTCGCGCGCGGCGACCGCGTCGCCGTGCTGCTGCCGCAAACGCCGGAGACGCTGCTGACGCATCTCGCGGCCTACCGCCTCGGCGCGGTGGTGGTCCCGCTGTTCACGCTGTTCGGCGAGGACGGCCTGCGCTTCCGGCTCGCCGATTCCGGCGCGATGGCGCTGGTGACCGACGGCCCGAACCTGACCAAGGTGCTGGCGATCCGCGACGATCTTCCGGAGCTGCGGGCGGTGTTTTCGATCGACGCGCGCGAGGGCGGCGCGCACGGCTTCTGGCAGGAGCTGGGCAAGGCCGCCGACGCCTGCCGGACCGAGCCGACCGGACCGGACGATCCCGCCTTCATCTCCTACACCTCCGGCACCACCGGCCCGCCCAAGGGCGCCCTGCACGCGCACCGCGTGCTGCTCGGGCACCTGCCGGGGCTGACGCTGGCCTACGAGCGCCTCGGCCAGCCCGGCGACTGCCTGTGGACGCCGGCGGACTGGGCCTGGATGGGAGGGCTGACCAACGCGCTGCTGCCCGGGCTCCAGGCGGGCGTGCCGGTCGTCGCGCACCGGATGGCGAAGTTCGATCCCGAGCGCGCCGTCGGGTTGGTGCGCGGTCTCGGCGTGCGCAACGCCTTCCTGCCGCCGACCGCGCTCAAGCTGATGCGCCAGGCCGGGGTCGCGGCCTGTCCGGGCCTGCGCAGCGTGGCCTCGGCGGGCGAGCCGCTGGGCGGCGAGATGCTCGGCTGGGGCCGCGGCGTGTTCGGGCTCGAGATCAACGAATTCTACGGACAGACCGAGTGCAACGCCGTGATCGGCAACAGCGCCGCCCTCGCGCCGGTGCGGCCGGGCAGCGCGGGCCGGGCGATCCCGGGGCACGAGGTCGCGATCCTCGCCCCCTCGGGGCGGATCTGCGCCCCGGGCGAGCCGGGCGAGATCGCGGTGCGCGCGCCCGACCCGGTGATGTTCCTCGGATACTGGCGCCGGCCGGACAAGACCGCCGAAAAGATCGCCGCCGGCTGGCTGCGCACCGGCGACGAAGCGGCGATGGACGAGGACGGCTACGTCTTCTTCTCCAGCCGGACCGATGACGTGATCACATCTTCGGGATATCGCATCGGTCCGTCCGAAATCGAGGATTGTCTGGCTGGACATCCCGACGTCGCGATGGCTGCGGTCATCGGGATACCCGACCCGATTCGCACCGAAGCGGTCAAAGCCTTCGTCGTGTTGCGCGCGGGGGTTGAAAAAGCCGGTCTTGCCCAGCTTCTGATTGCCCGGGTGCGCATGCGCATTTCGCCGCACCTCGCCCCGCGCGAGGTCGAATTCGTCGATCACCTGCCGATGACGGCCACCGGCAAGATCCAGCGACGGCTTCTCAGGGCCGGGGAAGAAGGCGCGGCGCAACCGCCCGACGACGCTCCGCCGCAAGGTTAACCGGCCCCGCCAAATCTCTGCCAAGGCGCGACAAACCTCCCGGGGGCGTCCGGTCGGAAGTCTGCTCCGGCGTCGCCGTGAGGTTTCGCGCCCGCGGCTGTTTTTGCGTCCGGAGCGGGACAGCCGGGCGCCTGTTCCGATTTGTTCAACGGGCGGCGGGGCTTCGCTCATTGGCCGGGTGCTGCGACTCAGGTCTTGACTCGTGCATCCAGTCTCCAGCACTCTTAAAACGATCAAATAAAAACAAGACTGCTGCAAGGGTGAGTCATCCATAGAATACACATGGTTAACGCAAAGAGAGCGGTGGGATAAGATGTCGCCATAGATTTCATATGTACACGCAGTTAGCTGCATTCAGATCGAATATGTATACGCCCTCACTTGGACGGATGGGAACTGCATTTCGATGCAGTAGGTTCGATTCGACTTGGAGTCGACCGGCGGGGGTGCCTTACCAGATCATCAAGCATGTCCGCCGAGGGCGCCGCAGCAACGGCGCCGCCCGGGACAGGCTGCAGGACCGAAAGAAGTCAGAATGGCTGTCTTGTCAGTATCTACCCAGGCCGAGCTTGTGCTGGCGATCAAGAACGTGCGCAGCGGCGACACGATCTCGCTCGCGGCGGGCACCTACAGCAACCTCGAGATGAACGCGAATTCCTACAATCCGCATCTGAAATTCACCCAGAAGGTGACGATCACCTCCGCGGATCCGGACAACCCGGCGGTGATAAACAAGCTGATGACGCGCGGGGTCACCAATCTGGAGCTGAAAGGCCTGAAGTTCGACTACGATCCCGCAAAATCCGACAGCAATCCGTTCTGGATCGAGAACGGCAAGGGCATCACCGTCAAGGACAGCGCCTTCGAAGGCGAGACCGTGGGGCTGTACGGCGGCGGCGTGGGTCTGCGGATCAAGGCCGGGCAGGACATCGTGGTCCAGGACTCGACCTTCTCGAACTTCCGCAACGGCATCTACGTCAACAACGGCTCCAACGTTGATGTGATCGGCAACAATTTCACCAGGATGTCGAACGACGGGATGCTGGTGGGCGGGATGGTCGATATGCTCATTCAGGGCAACGACTTCAGGAACATGAAGTCGGACCCGAAGCTCCAGCACAAGGACGCGATCCAGTTCCTGACGTCGAGCACCGAAGCCGGTTCGCGCGACATCATCGTCCGTGGCAACGTCATCGAGAACGGCGAGGCGACGCACGGCATCTACTTCACCAATTCGATGGCGAGCGACGGAGGTGACCTGTCGGTCAAGCACAGAAACGTCCTGGTCGAGGATAACTATCTCAGAACCGCGCATACGCACGGGATCACCGTCAACCATGGCGACGGCATCGTCATTCGCAACAACGAGATCGTGCGGAATCCGGACCTCGGCAATATCGAAGCGGTCAATGTGCCCCGGATCAACGTCTCGACATTGTCCGACAACGTGACGGTCACCGGCAACACCGTCGTCAGCGTGCAGTCCGAGGCGAACTCGACCTGGAATGTC
>CAYTMB010000137.1:0-6461 GCA_964438465.1 uncultured Rhodovulum sp.
AACCAGTGACCCCTTCGATGTCAACGAAGTGCTCTCCCGCTGAGCTATACGCCCGTTCGCCCTGGCGCGCGGGGGCGCCGGACAGTGGGCCGTCTATATGTCGGCGCGCAAAAAGGTTCAAGACGTTTTGCCGATCGCCGCGCAGGCGCTATACTGACCGCAAATCAACAAGGAAGATCATGAGCGAGCCAGTGTTCCGCCTCTCGATGCCGCGCGTGCGGCGCTCCTGCGCGGTGTTCAATTCTCCCCACAGCGGTTCCGACTACGACCCGGCGGCGATGGGCGGGACCCGGCTGTCGCCGGTGCAGCTGCGCTCGTCCGAGGACGCCTTCGTCGACGAGCTGTTCGGCGACGCCGCCGGGCTGGGCGCGCCGCTGCTGGCGGCGCGGGTGCCGCGGGCCTGCGTCGACCTGAACCGCTCGCCCGACGATCTCGACCCGGCGCTGATCGCCGGGGCCTCGCGGCGCTTTCTCAACCCGCGCATCGCCGCCGGGCTGGGGGTGATTCCCCGGGTGGTGGCCGAGGGCCGGCCGATCCTCGAGGGCAAGCTGTCGCTGGCCGAGGCGCATCGGCGGATCGGCCGCTATTACCTGCCGTATCATGCGCGGCTGCGCGCGCTGCTGGACGAGAGCCGGGCCCGGTTCGGCCTCGCCATCCTCTACGACTGCCATTCGATGCCGCATGACGCGCTGGCCTCGGCGCCCTCGGTCTGGGGGCGGCGGCCGAACCTGATCCTCGGCGACCGCTTCGGCGTGGCCTGCGAGCGCTGGCTGATCGATGCGGCGACCGAGATCTTCACCGCGGCCGGCTTCGTGGTGGCGCGCAACGCCCCCTTCGCCGGCGGCTACATCACCCAGACCTACGGCCGGCCGCAGTCACGGGTGCATGCGCTGCAGATCGAGGTCGACCGCGCGCTCTACATGGACGAGGCGCGGATCGAGAAGCTGGCCGGTTTCGAAGAGGTGCGCGCCTCGATCGCGACGGCGATGGCCGAACTGGTCCGGATCGGGCCGGCGGCGGCGCCGGCGGCGGTGGCGGCGGAATAGGCCGCCGCGGCCGCGCGAGGAGGACCGCGCCGGCCGAGCGGCGAAGTCGGCCGGGAGACCCGCCGTCCGGGCGGCGTGATCCGCGCCGGGCGCCGGCTCGGGCGTCTGCGCCCGGGCCGAGTGAACGCGCGTCGGATCGTCGTTTTGCGTCGGATCAGGCGTGGATGCCGCCTGCGCGCGGGATCCGGGCGGGCGCGTCCCGGGGGCGGCCATGCCGGCTCGACAGCTGGAGACGGCTGCCGGCGAAGCCCATTCCCGGCGGCGCCGCCAGCTCGTTCGAGAGATCCCCGAACTGGCGGCGACCTGGCCCCGGAATTGCGCGGCTTTCCTGCGCAGGCTTCAAAAGCCAACTAACAAGGTTAACGGCAGGCAGTGTTGCGCTTTTCGAGATTGTCGGCCGACCCGGTCAGGCTCATAGTGGTTCACGTCGACTTTTGAAGCGTGACTTGCAATTTCGCAAACTCGGCCTGCATTGCGTGGATTGTTATTGCGGCCGGCAGTGATTGCAAAGGATTCCGAATCATGAAAGACACATTGGACGAGGTGCTGGTTCTCGATGCGGTGCGGGCCCTCGCCGCGGATCTCGACATGATCCCGCCGCTGCACTTCTCGGCGCCGCATTCGGGCTGGGTCGTGATCACCGACGCCGCGGGCTGGTCCTGGATCCTGTTCCAGGAGGACGGCTACATCCAGCGGGTTCACGGGGGCGGCTACAACGACGCCCTTCGCCTGATCGCCGACATCGTGAACCCGCGGCCGGCGCCGGGTTTCTTCATGCGCCTCCGGGTCGCGATCGCCGGCGCCCTGGGCCGGGTCCGGATCATGGTCCGGGAGGACGGCGACAGCCAGCGGGTTCAAGCGCGCGGTGAACCCGAAGCCCGTCGGCAAGGATGTTGAATCGTGAAGGACGCGCCGGACAATGAGGCGCGGGCCGCGAGCGCCCCACCCGGCCACAGCGCCGAGGAGGCAACCCGCGGCGCTGAGGGTCGCCGCCATGTCGACACCGGACGCCCCGCCGCAGGCCGTGGCCGCGCTGGCTCTCTCTGCCTAGCCATTGTGCCGGCGTCTTTCGGCGCCTTCGCCGCCGGCGTGTGGGTCGGGTGATATCCGCGAAGCGCATTCTCCGCGCCGCCTGGCGGTGGAAGCACCGCGACCGCACGCTGGCGATTTCCATGATCGCCTTCTTCACCCTCATCATCTTCGCGATGGTTGCGGCGCTCTTCACCCTTCGAGGCCTGGCGTGAAATGGACCGCCGTGGCGCCCCGGAGCGGAGCCCGATCCGGCGGAGCCGGGGCGTCCGCTGCGGAGCCTTGATTCCACCCCACAGGGCGGCCCCCCAAAAAAGAGGCCGGACACAAGGCCCGGCCCAAGTTTAGGGAGGAAACGCCCGTAGGGCGTGTATGATGCACCGCATCACAAGACCTACTTTATGCCGCGCCGCAACATAGTCAACCGGCCAATGCGCGATCGTGCGGTTTTTTTCGAAGCCGCCCGAGATCTGCATAAAAAACAGCCTGATCTTCCGGCGCGCATCGAGAGTCAGCGAAAACTGCGCCCGAGCCCGATGGAATCGCGTCCAAAGCGGTTTCGGATGCGGTCCGACGCCTGCTCCGCCAGCAGCCGCTTGTGCTGATGCGGGTCCAGCAGATCCGACTCCGCAAAACCTGAGGTTGCGTCAACCAGGTCTGACACCCCTATGCCGATAAGGCGGAACGTGGCGGCGCCGATTTCGCGCTGCAACATCGGCAGGGCCGCGCGGTACAGGCTGTCGGCCATCTGGCTCGGCGAGTCGAGGCTCAGCCGCCGGGTCAGGATGCGGTGATCGGCGCGTTTGAGCTTGAGCGTGACGGTGCGCCCGGTCAGCGCGGCGGCCTTCAGCCGGGCCGAGACGGTTTCGGCGAGGGCCCACAGGATCGGGCGCAGGTCCTCGAGGGCGGCGAGATCCTCGGCGAAGGTGGTCTCGCTCGAGATCGACTTCGCCGCCTGCCCCGGGCTGACCGGGCGGGCGTCGAGGCCCTGGGCCAGCCGCCACAGCCGGTCGCCCGTCGCGCCGAAGCGCCGGATCAGCGCCTCGCGCTCGCGGGCGCGCAGGTCGGCGATGGTGCGCAGCCCGTCGGCCGCCAGCGCCGCATGCGTGGCGGGACCGACGCCCCAGATCAGCGAGACCGGCTTCGGGCCGAGGAAATCCAGCGTCTCGGCCCGGCCGATCACCGCGAAGCCGCGCGGCTTGTCGAGGTCCGAGGCGATCTTGGCGAGGAACTTGTTGTGGCTGAGCCCGATCGAGACGGTCAGCCCGAGGTCGCGCTCGATCCCGGCCTGGAGCCGGGCCATGGTATGGGCGGGCGGGGCGCCGTGCAGCCGCGCGGTGCCGGTGAGGTCGAGGAAGGCCTCGTCGAGCGACAGCGGCTCGACCAGCGGGGTCAGCGCCAGCATCCGCGCGCGGATCTGCCGGCTGACCTCGACGTAATGCGCCATGCGCGGCGCGATCACCACCGCCTCGGGGCAGAGCGCCAGCGCCTTGAACATCGGCATCGCCGAGCGCACGCCCTTGATCCGGGCGATGTAGCAGGCGGTCGAGACCACGCCGCGCCTGCCGCCGCCGACGATGACCGGCCTGTCGCGCAGGCCGGGGTCGTCGCGCTTCTCCACCGAGGCGTAGAAGGCGTCGCAGTCGAGATGCGCGATGGCGAGGCCGGTCAGCTCGGGATGCGACAGGGTGCGCGGCGACCGGCAGGCCGGGCAGCGGCCGGCGCCTTCGAACGCGGTCAGGCAGGCGCGGCACAGGGCGGGGTCCATGCGGCGCAGGATAGCAGGGCGCGGCGCGGGCTGGAACCGGGACCGCGCGGGACGCGGCTACAGCCGCGGCAGCAGGCGCTCGAGCAGGGCGGCGATGCCGAGGCCGGCGGCCTCGGCGTGCTCCAGCACCGCCTCGATGGTGTCGGGCTCCTGCCCGGGGCCGCCGGTCGCGGCGTTGGTGATCGCCGACAGGCCGAGCACCGCGAGGCCGGCGTGGCGGGCGGCGATCACCTCGAGCACGGTGGACATGCCCACCGCGTCGGCGCCGGTCGCGCGCAGCCAGCGCCGCTCGGCCGAGGTCTCGAGCGAGGGGCCGACGATGCCGGCGTAGACGCCGCGCCGCAGGGCGAGCTTGCCCGCCTTGGCCGCCTTGCGGGCGCGGTCGCGCAGCTCGGGGTCGTAGGCGCGGCTCATGTCGGGAAAGCGCAGCCCGAGGCGTTCGTCGTTCGCGCCGATCAGCGGGTTCGCGCCGGTGAAGTTGAGGTGGTCCTCGATCAGCATGACCTCGCCCGGTTCGAACTCCGGGTTCAGCGCGCCGGCGGCGTTGGTGACCACGAGGCGCAGCGCGCCGAGCGCCTTCAAGAGGTAGACCGGCAGCGCCACCTCCTGCGCCGACCAGCCCTCGTAGAGGTGCAGCCGGCCCTGCATCAGCGCCACCCGCCGCCCGGCGAGCGTCCCGATCACCAGCCGCGCCGCGTGGCTGGGCGCGGTCGACACCGGAAAGCCGGCGATCTCGGGATAGGGGATCACGGCCGGCGTCTCGACGGCCTCCGCCAGCGCGCCGAGGCCGGAGCCGAGGATCAGCCCGATCTCGACCGGCGCGCCGGCGCGCGCCGCGATCGAGGCGTGGGCGGCGTCGATGCGCGCGCCCTGGCTCATGCGACGCTCGCGGCGATGCGGGGCGCCAGCGCCGCCACCTCGGCGAGCGTGTCGGCGATGTCGAGCCGGGTCAGCGCGCCGTCCTTCACCACCTGGCGGCCGCCGACGAAGACATGGCGCACGTCCGCCTTGGCGGCGGAGAACACCAGATGGGTCAGCGGGTCGAACAGCGGCGCCGCATGCGGGCGGTCGAGGTCGAGCAGGATCATGTCGGCGAGCTTTCCGGGTTCGAGCGCGCCGAGCCGCGCGCCGGCGCCCAGCGCCGCGGCGGCGTCGCGGGTGACCATGCGCAGCGCCTGCGCGGCGGTGACCGCATCGGCGCGCAGCGTGGCGCCGTTGTGCAGCGTCGCCGCGAGGCGCAGCGCCAGCCACAGGTCGAGGTCGTTGCCCGAGATCGCGCCGTCGGTGCCGAGGCTCACGCGCACCCCGGCGTCGAGCAGGTCGGGGATCCGGGCGATGCCGGAGCCGAGCTTGAGGTTCGAGACCGGGTTGTGCGCCACGCTCGCGCCGCTGCGGGCGAGGATCGCGATCTCCGCGTCGTCGAGCCAGACGCAATGCGCGAGCACGGTCCGCGCCCCGAGCAGCCCGAGGGCGTCGAGGTGGCGGATCACCGAGCGGCCGTGGCGGGCGGTGACGTCGGCCTGTTCGGCGCGGGTCTCGGCGGCGTGGGTGTGCCAGATCGCGCCGGCCGCCTCGGCCAGCCGCCAGGTCGCGCGCAGCAGGTCGGGCGCGACGGTGTAGGTCGCGTGCGGCAGCACCGCGGGCAGCACGTCCTCGGCGTCGCCGAAGTCGTCGAGGAACCGCTCGGCCTCCTTCAGGCGCTGGTCCGGGGTCAGGCCGTCGACGCCCGGCCCGTCGACGAAGATCGGGCCGGTGGCGACGCGCATCCCGAGGTCGCGCGCGGCGGCGACGGTCTGGCGCGGCCGCCAGTACATGTCCATCACCGTGGTCACGCCGCCGAGCAGGTTCTCGGCGAGGCCGAGCCGGGCGCCGAGGCGGGAGGTCTCGGGGTCGAGGATGGCGGCCTCGGCGCGCCAGACCCGTTGCAGCCAGGGCTCCAGCGGCAGGCCCTCGACCAGGCCGCGGAACAGCGAGCATCCGGCGTGGCAGTGGGTGTTGATCAGGCCGGGCGCGAGCAGCATGCCGCCCGCGTCGATGAGTTCGCGGGCGTCGCGGCCGACCGCGGCGGCGGGGCCGACCGCGGCGATCCGGCCGTCCGAGACCGCCAGCGCGCCGTCGCGGATCACCGTTCCGGCGGCGTCGGCGGTCACGATCAGCGCGTTGGTCAGGATCAGGTCGGCGGTCATGGCGGGCTTTCCGGCAAGGCAAATCGCTTGCACGGGGCGGACCCGGCTGTCAACTCGGGCGGAGCGCCGCGAGGAGGATCGCCGATGCCCGACTGGCTGTTGCCCGGACCGCCGCCGCCGCCGTTCGAGACCGACGAGCGCTGCGCGATCACCGAGATCCTGAACGACCCGGCCTGTCCGCAGGCCTCGCTGGCGCTGGCCGAGGTCGCGCCGGGGGTGACGACGCGGCTGCATGCGGTGGCCGGCACGGTCGAGGTCTATCTGATCCTGCGCGGGCGCGGGATCGCCGAGGTCGAGGGCGCCGCCGCCGAGGTCGGGCCGGGCGACCGGGTGGTGATCCCGGCCGGCGTGGCGCAGCGGATCAGCAACGTCGGGGCGGAGACGCTGGCGTTCCATTGCCTGTGCACGCCGCGGTTCGAGCAGGAGAACTAC
>CAYTMB010000138.1:0-6440 GCA_964438465.1 uncultured Rhodovulum sp.
CGATGACGGGCAGCCTCGATGAAATTCACCCTCGCCTGGCTCAGGGAGCATATTGAGACCGACGCGACGCTCGACGAGGTCGCCTTCGCGCTGACCGACCTCGGGCTCGAGGTCGAGGGCGTGACCGATCCCGCCGCGCGCCTCGGCGCCTTCACCGTCGGCGAGGTGCTCGAGGCCCGGCCGCATCCGGACGCCGACAAGCTGCGGGTCTGCCGCGTCGCCACCGCCGCCGGCGAGAAGCAGATCGTCTGCGGCGCCCCGAACGCGCGCGCCGGGATCAAGGTCGTGGTCGCCGCCCCCGGCGACCACGTTCCGGGGACCGACCTCACGCTGAAGGTCGGCAGGATCCGCGGCGTCGAGAGCCACGGCATGATGCTCACCGAGCGCGAGATGGAGCTGTCGGAGGCCCATGACGGCATCGTCGAGCTCGACCCCGCCGCCCCGGTCGGCGCCCGCTACGTCGATGTCGTCGCCTTCGACCCGGCGATCGAGATCGCCGTCACCCCCAACCGCCCCGACGCGCTCGGCGTCGCCGGGATCGCCCGCGACCTCGCCGCCCGCGGCCTCGGCCGGCTGATCCCGCGCGAGCCCGAGCCGGTGCCCGGCGCCTTCCCCAACCCGGTCGCGATCTACCTCGCGCCCGACGTCGCCTCGGAGGCCTGCCCGCTGTTCGCCGGCCGGCTGATCCGCGGCGTCCGGAACGGCCCGTCGCCGCAGTGGCTGCAGGACCGGCTGCGCGCGATCGGCCTGCGGCCGATCTCGGCGCTGGTCGACGTGACGAATTTCTTCACCTACGACCGCGCCCGGCCGCTGCATGTGTTCGACGCGGGCAAGCTGCAGGCGCCGGTCACCGTCCGCCTCGCCCGGCCCGGCGAGCGGCTGGTCGCGCTCGACGGCAAGGACTACGTCTTCGACGGCTCCGAGACGCTGGTCTGCGACGCCCACGGCCCCGAGGCGATCGGCGGCGTGATGGGCGGGATGCGCACCGGCGTCACCGAGGCGACGACCAGCGTCTTCGTCGAGGCGGCCTGGTTCGATCCGGTGCGCACCGCGCGCACCGGGCGGCGCCACCGGATCCTGTCGGACGCGCGCTACCGCTTCGAGCGCGGCGTCGATCCCGCCAGCGCCGTCCCCGGCATCGAGGCGGCCACCCGGATGATCCTCGACCTCTGCGGCGGCGAGGCCTCGGAGGTCGAGGTCGCCGGCCGCGTTCCTGTCGCCGCCCGCAGCTACCGGCTCGACCCGGGCCGGCTCAGGGCGCTGGTCGGCATGGATCTGCCGCGCGACGAGCAGGTCCGCATCCTGACCGCGCTCGGCTTCTCGGCCGCCGGGTCGGGCGCTTCGCTCGAGGTCTCGGTCCCGTCCTGGCGGCCCGATGTGCAGGGCGAGGCCGATCTGGTCGAGGAGATCGCCCGCGTCGCCAGCCTGTCGAAGCTGGTCGGCGCGCCGATGGCCCGATCCCCCGGCGTCGCCCGGCCGGTGCAGACCCCGATGCAGCGCCGCGAGGGCGCCGCGCGCCGGCGCATCGCCGCGGCCGGCTACGACGAATGCGTCACCTACAGCTTCATCGACGCGGCGGCCGCCGGCCTGTTCGGCGGCGGCGGCGACGCGGTGCGGCTGGAGAACCCGATCAGCTCCGAGATGAGCCATCTGCGCTCCGACCTGCTGCCCGGCCTGCTGCGCGCCGCCGCCCGCAACCAGGCCCGCGGCTTCCCCGACCTCGCCTTGTTCGAGGTCGGGGCGGTGTTCTCCGGCGGCGAGCCGGGCGAGCAGCGGCTGCAGGCCGCCGGCCTGCGCGCCGGCGCGACCGCGCCGCGCAACCCCCAGGGCGCCCGCCGGCCGGTCGATCTCTGGGACGCCCGCGCCGACGCCGAGGCCGCGCTCGCTTCCATCGGCGCGCCGGCCCAGCTGATGACGCTGCGCGCCGCCCCGGGCTGGTTCCACCCCGGCCGCTCGGCCGTGCTCAGCCTCGGGCCGAAGACCCCGCTCGCCACCTTCGGCGAGCTGCACCCGCGGGTGCTCGCCGCCCTCGACGTGAAGGGGCCCGCCGTCGGCTTCACCCTCCACCTCGACGCGGTCCCGTTCCCCAAGGCCCGCGCCATCGCCCGGTCGGCGCTGGTGGTCTCGGACCTGCCGGCGGTCGAGCGCGACTTCGCCTTCGTGCTCGACGAGCGGATCGAGGCCGAGACCGTGCTCAGGGCCGCCCGCGCCGCCGACAAGGGACTGATCGCCGAGGTTTCGGTGTTCGACGTCTTCGCCGGGCCGAAGGCCGCGGCGCAGATGGGCGACGGCAAGAAGTCTCTCGCCATCGCCGTCCGCCTGCAGCCCACCACCGCGACCCTCACCGAGGCCGAGATCGAAGCCGTCTCGGCGAAGGTGGTCGCCGGCGTCGAGAAGGCCACCGGCGGCGCGCTCCGAAGCTGACGGCCGCGCGCCGGTCAGAGCAGCAGGAAGTCGCCGGCGCCGAGGTCGCACAGCGCGGCGCCGATGTTCGCGACCTGCGTCGGCTGCGCGGTGACCGACCCCTCGGCCGCGTAGAGCAGCCGGCCGGTGTCGCCGTCGTAGAGGACGCGCTGCTCCGGGGTCTCCGCCCGGGCGCCGAGGCGGAAGGCGCCGGGATCGAGCGCGCGCGGCGGGCCGAGGCCGGAGGAGGCGAGCGCGATCCGATCGTCCCCGCCGAAGTCGGCGACCCTGTCGGGTCCGTGCGACTCGCGGAAGACGAAGGTGCCGCAACCGGGGCCGCCGGTCAGCCGGTCCTTGCCCCGCCCCCGTCCAGCCAGTCGTCGCCCGTCCCGCCGAAGAGCCGGTCCCGGCCGAGGCCGCCGAAGAGCCTGTCGTCCCCCGCCATGCCCTTCAGCCGGTCGTCGCCCCGGAGACCCCGCAGGAGGTCGTCGCCGGCATGGCCGGCCATCGCGTCATCGCGCCGGTTTCCCGCGAGCCGGTCGTCGTCCCTGAAGATATACTCCAGGAACTTCCCCGGATCGCCGAGCCCGGCGATCTCCCTGAGCTCGAGCACGTCGATGTCGGCGCAGGCGATCCGGTAGACGAGCCGCCCCTCCGAGGTCAGCCGGAACTCGGTGACGGCGCCGAGGCGGAAGCCCGTCCTCGTACTCGAACGCCCCGATGAAGTTCTCGAACGCGTCCGGCAGCCGGTCGACCGCGATGCGGATCAGACGCGAATCGGCGGCCACGATCTCGCCGTCCGCCGTCGCGATGGGCGTCGTAGCGAAGCCGTGGCGAAGTCGGCGAAGAATCCGGCCCCGACCTTGAACCTCGCCATCGCCCCTCCCGCGCAATGGCGCGGACGAGCATAACATGGACCGACCGCCCCGGCATAGGTGAACGTGATTCGCCGCTCCCACGCCGCCGCCCGGACGGGTATGGCATGGACCGGCCCGGACGCGCAGAGGACATCAGCCCGCATGGAACGCCGCGTCTACCGGCCGCTCGCCTGCTTCGCGCTCGCCTTCCTCCTGAGCTGGGCGCCCTGGGCCTTCGCCGCATCCGCCCGGCCTGGGCGGTCCTCATCCTCGTCCTGGCCTTCGCGCTGACCGGGCTGGCGATCCGGCTCTCGCTCGGGCCCGGCCGGCCGGCCGACCAGTTCCGCCCGGCGACCGGCGCCGGCGCGCCGCCCCTGATCCTCCTCGCGCCGATCCTCGAGGAGACGGGCTGGCGCGGCTACGGCGTCGACAGCCTCCGCGCCCATGCCGGGGTCCTGCGCTCCACGCTCCTCTTCGGCCTGCTCTGGTCGTTCTGGCGCGCGCCGCCGGCGCTCGTGCCGGGGACCTGCCGGCGCCAGCTCGCGTCCATGCCGACCCGGTCTTCCTCGCGAACTTCTTCCTCAGCGTTCTCCCCGCCGCCTTCCTGGCCAACCGGCTCGGCTACCGGACCGACCGCTCGATCGCCGGCGCCATCCTGCTTCACGCGACTGTGAACGCCGCAGCGGCGCCGTTCAGCGCCGGCCAGGCGGCGAAATGCATCGTGACCCTGCTCCGCCTCCTCGTCGTCGCCGCCATCCGCGTCCTCGACCGCGCCACCTACCGCGCCCGCGCGACTTCGTCCACGGCCCGGCGCCCTGATCCGCCGGGCGGCGCGGCGCCATCCCGGCAACCGCCTGTTGCCGTCGCGGGCCCGGCTGGTAAAACTGGCGCCGCCGCCGCAAGGGACGGCGCAACGAGGGACCAATCCATGATCAAGGAATTTCGCGAGTTCATCGCCCGCGGCAACGTGATGGACCTCGCGGTCGGCATCATCATCGGCGCCGCCTTCACCGCCATCGTCAACAGCCTGGTCAACGACCTGATCAACCCGCTGATCGGCCTCGTCACCGGCGGCACCGATTTCTCCAACCTGTTCTTCGCCTTCTCCACCGACAGCTTCGCCACCGTCGCCGCCGCCGAGGCCGCCGGGGTCGCCGTCTTCCGCTATGGCGCCTTCCTCACCGCGGTGATCAACTTCCTGATCATCGCCTGGGTCGTCTTCCTGCTGGTCAAGGCGATGAACAAGCTGCGCGCGGCGGTCGACACCACCGAGAAGGCCCCCGAGGCCCCCGCCGGCCCCACCCAGGAGGAGGTTCTGATCGAGATCCGCGACCTGCTGCGCGACCGCCCCGCCGGCCCGGGCCAGCTCCCCCCGGCCTGACGCCCCAGCCTGGCGCCCCCGAGGGCGCGGTCAGATAAGCCCGCGTCCCGCGAGGTTGCGCATCAGGGCCGCCGCCCCGAAGGTCCATTCCGGCGCCTCGGTCGCGAGCCCCACGGTGTTGACCAGCGCCCCGAACCCCGGCGCCGCGATGGTCACCACATCGCCGATGTGATGCGTGAAGCCCTGGCCCGGCCCGTCGCGGTCCTGCACCGGGGCGAACATCGTCCCGAGGAACAGCATCAGCCCGTCCGGGTACTGGTGGTGGCGCCCGATGGTCTGCGCCACCAGATCGGCCGGGTCGCGGCTGATCTCCTTCATCGACGAGCGCCCCTCCAGCACGAACCCGTCCAGCCCCTCGACCGTCAGCGTCACCTCCGCCGCCCGCACGTCGTCGAGCCCGAACCCCTCGTCGAACAGCCGGATGAACGGCCCGATCGCGCAGGCGGCGTTGTTGTCCTTGGCCTTGCCGAGCAGCAGCGCCGAGCGCCCCTCCACGTCGCGCAGGTTCACGTCGTTGCCCAGGGCCGCGCCCACGATGCGGCCCTTGCTCGACACCGCCAGCACCACCTCCGGCTCGGGGTTGTTCCATTTCGACACCGGATGCAGCCCGACCATCGCCCCCGGCCCCACCGCCGACAGCGGCTGGCCCTTGGTGAACACCTCCGCGTCCGGCCCGATGCCGACCTCCAGATACTGGCTCCACAGCCCCTCGGCCTGCAGCGCCGCCTTCGCCGCCGCCGCCGCGTGGCTGCCCGGCCGGATGTCGCGCAACGACGCCCCGATCAGCCCGGCGATCCGCCCGCGCACCGCCTCCGCCTTCCCCGGATCCCCCGCCGCGCGCTCCTCGATCACCCGCTCGACCATCGAGCGCGCGAAGGTCACGCCGCAGGCCTTCAGCGCCTGCAGATCGCAGGGCGCCAGCAGCCGCGCCGCGATCTCCGCCAGCGTCCCCGCCGGCCGCCCCTCCGCCGCCCGCAGCCAGCCGGCCGGGTCGTCGCGCTCCAGCAGGTCGCGCACCGTCGGAACCTCGCGCGAGGTCACGTCGACCGCCATCCCGTCGCGCAGCGTCACCACCGCCGGCCCCTGCGCCTGCGCATCCCAGATCCGCCCGACCCAGGTCCCGCCCGCGTCCTCGCGATGCGGCAACGGCCCGCTCATGCCCCGCCCGCCGGTTGGCCCATCACGATCGATCCTCCCCTCGCGCCCCGCGAACGCCCCGCCGCGGCCGCGCCACGATAGCCGCGCCGCCGCCCCGCGCAACCCCGTCCCGCCCCGCCGACGCGCCGCCGGATCGACCCGTCGCCACGCCCCGGCGCGCGCCCCAACCCGATCTTGCGCAACCCCGCCCGCGATCCCGCATTCTGCACCCCGCGCCAACCGCCCCGGAGCCCGCCGATGCCCGATCCGATCCAGCTCATCCCGCTCGAAGCCATCGTCCCCGACGCGCTCGTCCGCGACCGCGCCGACCTCGACCCCCAGGCCCTCGAGGAACTGGTCACCTCGATCCTGTCGAACGGCCTGCGCATGCCCATCGAGGTCTACGCGCTCGAGCGGCCCGAGGGCGACCACCGCTTCGGCCTGATCTCCGGCTTCCGCCGGCTCCGGGCCGTCCGCACCCTGCGCGACGACTGGGGCCTGCCCGGCCACGACGCCATCCCCGCCTTCGTCCGCGAGCCGCAGTCGATCGCCGAGGCGATGCAGGCGATGGTCGAGGAGAACGCCATCCGCGCCGAGGTCTCGCCCTGGGAGCAGGCCCTCGTCGCCCTCGCCGCCCGCGACCGCCGCATCTTCGAGACCGT
>CAYTMB010000139.1:0-6437 GCA_964438465.1 uncultured Rhodovulum sp.
CAGCCCGCCGGGCCTGCGTCCAGCCCCGCCTTCGGGCGTCAGGCGGGCGCGTCGAGGAAGGCCGCGACCGCCGCGGCGAAGGCCTGCGGCGCTTCGGCGTGCAGCCAGTGGCCCACCCCCGGCAGCGTCTCGCGCCGCGCGTTCGGGAACCGGGCGAGGATCTCCGGCCAATGCTCGGCGCGCACATAGTCCGAAGCCCCGCCGGTGAGAAACAGCGTCGGCCCCTCGAACCGGCCGTCGATCGCCGGAAAGTCCATGATCTCGGGCATCTGGTCCGCCAGCGTCGCGAGGTCGAGTCTCCAGCGCGCGCCGTCCGGGCCGATCGCGAGGCTCTGCAGCAGGAACGCCCGCAGCGCGGGATCGGGGACCGTCGCCGCCAGCGCCGCATCGGCGTCCGATCGCCGCGCGACGCCCCCGAGCGCGACGCCCTGCATCGCGCGCACATAGCCGATCTGGCTGTGCCCGTAGGCGACCGGCGCGATGTCGGCCACCACCAGCCGCGCCACCCGGGACGGCGCGATCAGCGCCAGCGCCATCGCGGCCTTGCCGCCCATCGAATGGCCGAGCAGGTCGGCGCGGCCGCCCTCGGCGTCGATCAGCTCGGCGAGGTCGGCGGCCAGCGCCGGATAGGAGGCGTCCGGGTCATGCGGGCTCTCGCCGTGGTTGCGCAGGTCGACCGCGATCACCTCGCGCCCGCGGGCGAGCCGCTTCGCCACCGCGCCCCAGTTGCGCGCCGAGCCGAACAGGCCGTGCGCAATCACCAGCGGCGGCGCGCCGGTCGGCTGGCCGTGACGGATCGTGTTCAGCATCACCGTTCCCCGCCGCAACCGCGCGGCGGGCGACGCTAGACCGGCGCGGGCCGCGGATCAACGGGTCAAGGCGCCCGGATCAGGCGCCGAGCTGCGGCGGCGCCACCCCGGTCGCGGCGAGCAGTTCGCCCGAGCGGACCAGCGCCGCGGCGGCCTCGATGTCGTCCGCCAGCAGCCGGTCCGCCACGAGCGCCGCCACGTCGCGGCGCAGGCGCGCGACCACGGCCCGGAGCGGCGCGCTGGTGGCGAGCGGCGCGCGGAACCCGATCCCCTGCGCCGCGCAGAGCGCCTCGATCCCGAGGATGCGCTCCAGGTTCGCCGCCATCGGGGCGAGCCGCCGGGCGCCATGCGCGGCCATCGAGACATGGTCCTCCTGGTTCGCGCTGGTCGGCGTCGAATCGGTCGAGCAGGGGTTGGCGAGATGCTTGTTCTCGCTCATCAGCGCGGCGCTGGTCACCTCGGCGATCATGAAGCCGGAGTTGAGGCCCGGATCGGGGGTCAGGAACGGCGGAAGGTCGTGGCTCAGGGTCGGATCGACCATCAGCGCCACCCGGCGCTGCGCGATCGCGCCGATCTCGGCGAGCGCCAGCGCGATGATGTCGGCGGCGAAGGCCACCGGCTCGGCGTGGAAGTTGCCGCCCGAGACGATGTCGTCCTCGAGCACCAGCGGGTTGTCGGTCGCGGCGTTCGCCTCGGTCTCCAGCGTCGCGCCGGCGCCGCGCAGCAGGTCCATCGCGGCGCCGGTCACCTGCGGCTGGCAGCGGATGCAGTAGGGATCCTGCACCCTCGCGTCGCCGGAGCGGTGGCTGTCGCGGATCTCCGAGCCCGCCATCAGCGCGCGCATCGCCGCCGCCGCCTCGATCTGGCCGCGATGCCCGCGCAGCGCGTGGATCCCGGCGCGCAGCGGCGCGGTCGAGCCCATGACGGCGTCGGTGGACAGGCAGGAGATCACCAGCGCGGTCTGCGCCGCGCGCCAGCCGGCGAACAGCCCGGCCAGCGCCCAGGCGGTCGAGACCTGGGTGCCGTTGATCAGCGCCAGCCCCTCCTTCGGCCCGAGCGCGACCGGCGCGAGGCCGGCGGCGGCGAGGGCCTCGGCGGCGGGCAGCACCCGCCCGCCGATCGCCGCCCTGCCCTCGCCGATCATCGCGGCGGCCATATGCGCGAGCGGCGCGAGGTCGCCCGAGGCCCCGACCGAGCCCTGGACCGGGATCACCGGCGACACCCCGCGCGCGAGCATGCCTTCGAGCAGCGCGATCAGCTCCCAGCGCACGCCCGAGGCGCCGCGGCCGAGCGACAGCAGCTTGAGCGCCAGGATCAGGCGCACCACCGGCGCGGGGGTCGGCTCGCCGACGCCGGCGCAGTGCGAGCGGATCAGGTTGCGCTGCAGGGCGGCGGTGTCGCCGGCGGCGATCCTGACGCTGGCGAGCTTGCCGAAGCCGGTGTTGACCCCGTAGACGGCGGCCTCCCCGGCGGCGGCGCGGGCGATCCGCGCGGCGGCGGCCTCGACCGGGCCGCGCGCGGCGGGATCGAGCGTCACCGCGCCCTCGCCGCGCCAGATCGCCTCGAGCGCGTCGAGACCGACGGCGCCGGGGGTGAGCGCGATCATCGCGGCGGAACCGCGGCTTGCGGCGCTGGGGTCGTCATCGGGCCTCCGGAGCGGTCGCGCCGCGCAGGGATCGGGCCAGCCGATCTAGCGGCGGCGCGGCGGAAGGCGCAAGACTTGACTCGGCGCCGGGCGGCGCCGGGACGGTCGTCGCGACAGGAGGGCTGCGGCTTGGACAAGGGCGAGATGGACATCGATCCGCGCGGGCTGATCCGGGAGGCCTACCGCATGGCGATCGGCCCGGCGGAATGCCGCTCGATCTTCCTCGACTGGGTGATCGGCCTGCCGGAAGGCGCGGGCCTGCCCGAGGTCGCCCGCCTGCTGGAGCGGTACGGCCCCGGCAATCCCGACCACCCGATGACCGCCGTGCTGCGCGAAGGCGTCGAGCGGGCCGCCACGCCGCACGCCCGCCGCAGCCGCCGCCGGCCCGCCGGCGGCTGACCGGACCCGGAGGCGGGGTGCGTGCACGCGTGCACAGCGGGCTAATTCATTGAAATCATACACAAATCAGCGCAAAGTTTACGCAACGAAAACAGGTGTTAACGGCGCCCGGCGCGCACTTTCGCAGGCGGACTCGGGGCGCCGCCGGTCAGGCGGCGCCGAGACCGATCGGGCAGCTCACGCCGGTGCCGCCGATGCCGCAGTAGCCGCCGGGGTTCTTCGCCAGATACTGCTGGTGAAAGTCCTCGGCGTAGTAGAACGGCCCGGCGTCGACGATCTCGGTGGTGATCGGGCCGAAACCCGCGCCGCGCAGCCGCGCCTGATAGGCGGCCTTCGACGCCTCGGCCGCCGCGCGCTGGGCCGCGTCGAACACATAGACCCCCGAGCGATACTGCGTGCCGCGGTCGTTGCCCTGCCCCATGCCCTGCGTCGGGTCGTGGCCCTCCCAGAACACCTTGAGCAGATCCTCGTAGGAGGTCCGGCCCGGGTCATAGGTCACGAGCACGACCTCGTTGTGCCCGGTCATGCCGGAGCAGACCTCCTGATAGGTCGGGTTCGGCGTCTCGCCCGCGGCATAGCCGACGGCGGTCACCCAGACCCCGGGCAGCTTCCAGAACATCCGCTCGACGCCCCAGAAGCAGCCCATCCCGAACATCGCCTGCGCCATGCCCTCGGGATGCGGCCCCTTCAGCGGCCGGCCGCTGAGGAAATGCGTCGTCGCCGTCGGGATCGCCTCCGGGCGGCCGGGCGGCGCCGCGCCGGGGGCCGGCATTTCGGACTTCTTGAACAGGCTGAACATGTCGCGCGCCTTCCTCTGGTGTCACCGCCAGATGTAAGCGGCCCCGGCGCGTTTCCAAGCCCGCCTCGGCGGCGCGGCTCATCCCGACGAGACCGGGCCCGCGACGGAGAGATTCTTGCGGGCGGCCTTCGTTCCCGCTACGTTCCGGGTCAATTCCAGAAACTCAGGGTTCCGGCGAGAATGGACGATTGCGCGCGCCCCTGGGTGGCCCTGCTCCACAGCGTCGTGCTCGGACCCGGCCGGCGAGTCGAGATGTCGGCGCTGCGGTCGATGGCCGAGGACGAGGGCCTGACGGAGGTCCGCACCCTGATCGCGACCGGCAACCTCGTGTTCGTCGGCGCCGGCCCGCAGCCGGAGCTGGAAAGCCGGCTCGAATCCGCCTTCGCCGCGCGCTTCGGCAAGCGCGTCGCGATCGTCGCGCGCGACGGGGCGGCATGGCGCCGGCTGGTCGCCGGCAATCCGTTCACGGCGGCGGCCGAGGAGACCCCGGCCAGCGTGCATGTGCGGGTGATGCGCGCGCCCATCGCCGAGGAGGCCGTCGCGCGGCTCGAAGCCCTTCGCGCGGGCGCCGAGCGGATGGCGGTGGTGGACGGCGACCTCTGGCTGCACCTGCCCGACGGGGTCGCGACCTCGCGGCTCGCCGCGGCGGCGGGCGGCGCGCGAATGGGGACAGGAACCTTCCGGAACTGGAACACCGTGCGCCGTCTGGGCGCTATGCTCGACTGACGAAGCGAAGGAGCGAGACGATGGCTGGGAAAATTCGGATCGGGGTCGGCGGCTGGACCTTCGAGCCCTGGCGCGGGGCGTTTTTCCCCGAGGGCCTGCCGCACAGGCGCGAGCTCGAATACATGGCCTCGAAGCTCAGCTCGATCGAGGTCAACGGCACCTTCTACCGCACGCAGAAGCCGGAGACCTTCGCCAAATGGCGCGACGAGACCCCGGACGGCTTCGTCTTCGCGCTGAAGGGGCCGCGCTACACCACCAACCGGACCGTGCTCGCGGAGGCGGGCGAGAGCGTCGGGCGGTTCATCGACAGCGGCGTCGCCGAGCTCGGCGACAAGCTCGGGCCGATCAACTGGCAGCTCGCCGCGACGAAGAAGTTCGACCGCGACGACGTGGCGGCCTTCTTCGACCTGCTGCCGGAAACGGTCGGCGGCCTGCCGCTGCGCCATGCGCTGGAGGCGCGGCACCCGAGCTTCGCCGACGCGGCCTTTCTCGACCTCGCGCGCGAGCGCGGCGTCGGGGTGGTGCTCGCCGGCGACAGCGAATATCCGGTGATCGAGGGCGGCGCCGAGGCCTTCGTCTACGCCCGGATCATGGGCACCGGGGCGGATCACGAAGCGGGCTATTCCAGGGAGGCGCTGGACGCCTGGGCGGCGCGGGCGCGCGGCTGGGCGGAGGCGGGCCGCGACGTCTATCTCTATGTCATCAGCGGCCACAAGGTCGCCAACCCCGCCGCGGCGACCGCGCTGATCGACCGGCTCGGCTGAAACCGGTACGCAGCGCAGGGGCGCGGCCCGCACAACCTGCACAACGAGGACTCTCACGATGGAATATCGCCTGCTCGGACGCTCGGGCCTGAAGGTCTCGGCGTTCAGCTTCGGGACCGCCACCTTCGGCGGCGTCGGCGCGCTCGGCAAATGGGGCGCGACCGACGTCGCGGAGGCCGCGCGGATGCTCGACATCTGCCTCGACGCCGGCGTCAACCTGATCGACACCGCCAACGCCTATTCGCGCGGCCGCTCCGAGGAGGTGCTCGGCGAGGCGATGGCCGGGCGGCGCGAGCGGCTGCTGGTCGCGACCAAGGTGCGGTTTCGCATGGGCGACGGCCCGAACGACCTCGGGCTGTCGCGCCACCACATCGTCGCCCAGTGCGAGGCGAGCCTGAAGCGGCTGCGCACCGACCGGATCGACCTCTACCAGATGCACCAGTGGGACGGCCTGACCCCGCTGGAGGAGACGCTGGAGGCCTTCGACACCCTGACCCGCAGCGGCAAGATCCGCTACTACGGCGTCTCGAACTTCGCCGGCTGGCAGCTGATGAAGACGATGGAGGCCGCGCGCGCGGGCGGCTTCGTCGCGCCGGTCAGCCAGCAGATCTACTATTCGCTCGAAAGCCGCGACGCGGAATACGAGCTGATCCCCGCCGGCGTCGACCAGGGCGTCGCCGCGCTGATCTGGAGCCCGCTCGCGGGCGGGCTGCTGTCGGGCAAGTACCGCCGCGGCAAGACCCCGAAGGAAGGCGGCCGGCACCTGAACGACTGGCACGAGCCGCCGGTGGCGGACGAGGCCCGGCTCTACGACACCATCGAGGCGCTGGTGGAGATCGCCGGGGCGCGCGGCGTTCCGCCGGCGGCGGTGGCGCTGGCCTGGCTGCTCGGCCGGCCCACGGTGGCCTCGGTGATCCTCGGCGCCCGCACCGAGGACCAGCTGCGCGCCAACCTCGGCTCCGCCGGGCTGGAGCTGACCGCCGGGGAGCGGGCGACGCTGAACGCGGTCAGCCTGCCGCGGCTGATCTATCCGCACTGGCACCAGAAGAACTCGATCTCCGACCGCCTGGGACCGGGCGCGGCGAGCCTGATGCGGGATCACATGCCGGACTGACCCGGCGGATCATCCGAACAGGGGAAGGTGATGGCCAGTACCGTGCTGTTTCACTCGGTCCTCGGCCTGCGCCCGCTGGAGCGCGGCGTTGGGCATCTGTTCCTCGACCCGAGCCTGCCCGACTACGACGCGGTCGCCGCCGACCTGTGCCTCGGCCGCGCCTTTCTCGGGCGCCTGTGAG
>CAYTMB010000140.1:0-6405 GCA_964438465.1 uncultured Rhodovulum sp.
GCAAACGAAAAACCCCCGCAGGTTTCCCTCGGGGGTTTGCGCTGGAGCGGGCGGCTGGCCTGCTCCAAGAAGCGTCGCTCAGGGCCTCAGAGGCCGCCTTCGCGCTGCAATTTCTTGCGCGCCAGCTTGCGCGCGCGGCGCACGGCCTCGGCGCGCTCGCGGGCCTTCTTGACGGAGGGCTTCTCGAAATGCTGCTTGAGCTTCATCTCGCGGAACACGCCTTCGCGCTGCAGCTTCTTCTTCAGAGCGCGCAGCGCCTGATCGACGTTGTTGTCACGAACCATCACCTGCACGGGTAGTCACCACCTTCCAGTCTAGCGTTTCGAAATTCGGCAGGAGGGCGCTATATACAGATCCGCGGCGGCGCTGTCCACCGCCGGACCGCAGAAAAAACCGGGGAGCGAAGCGAGATGACCATGACCGACGCGGGACCGGGCGAAGACGACCATATCGCGGCGACCCGCAGCGCCGTCGTCGCGGCGGCGCTGCCGCATGTCGTGTTCGACGGCTGGACCGACCGGACGCTGGCGGCGGCGGTCGTCGAGGCCGGCGTCGATCCCGGCCTGTCGCGGCTGGCCTTCCCGCGCGGCGGGGTCGATCTGGCGCTGGCCTATCACGACGCCAGGGACGCCGAGCTCGCCGAGCGGCTGGGCGCCGCGGACCTCGCCGGGATCCGGTTTCGCGACCGGATCGCCCATGCGATCGCGCTGCGGCTGGAGCTGGTGGCGGCCGACCGCGAGGCGGTGCGCCGCGGCGTGGCGCTGTTCGCGCTGCCGACCCACGCCGCGGACGGCGCGCGGGCGATCTGGCGGACGGCCGACACGATCTGGACCGCGCTGGGCGACGCCAGCACCGACTACAACTGGTACACCAAGCGCACCACGCTGTCGGCGGTGTATTCGTCCTGCCTGCTCTACTGGCTGGGCGACCAGACGCCGGATTTCGCCGCGACGCGGGCCTTCATCGAGCGCCGCATCGACAACGTGATGCAGTTCGAGGAGGTGAAGGCGCGGATCGCGAAGAACCCGCTGGCCGCCGCCGTGCTGAAGGGACCGCAGCGGCTGCTCGACCGGGTGAAGGCCCCCGACGACGGCGCGGCCTCCGGCCTTCCGGGGCGCTGGCGGGCGGGGAAGCGCTGATCCGCCAGCGCCTTGACCGGGCGCCGGGCGCTGACGATACTGCGCCCCGCGCGCCGGCCGGACCGCAGCCGGCGGCGCGGCGCATGAAACCATGAGGGGGACGCGGCGGCATGGCGATGGGCAAGACCATCTCGACCTGGGCCGACGGCCGCTGGCGTGACGGCAATCTCGCGGTGATGGGCGCCGCGGATCACGGCGCCTGGCAGGGCACGCTGGTGTTCGACGGCGCGCGGGCCTTCGAGGGCGTCACGCCCGATCTCGATCTGCATTGCGCGCGGATCGTACGCTCGGCGCAGGCGATGGGGATGACGGCGCCGGTCAGCGCGGCGGAGATCGAGGCGATCGTCCTCGAGGGCGTGCGGCGCTATCCGGCGGGGACGCAGCTGTACCTGCGGCCGATGATGTGGTCGCGCGACTGCTCGGCGTCCTTCGTCGATCCGCTGCCCGAGTCGACGGCGTTCTGCGTCTGCATCGAGGATATCCCGATGGGGGTTCCCGGGCCGATGGCGCTGACGGTCTCGCCCTACCGCCGGCCGCGGCCGGACATGGCGCTGACCGAGGCGAAGGCCGGTTGCCTCTACGCCAACAACGGCCGGATCGTCGCCGAGGCGCGGCGGCGTGGCTTTCACAACGCGCTGTCGCTCGACGTCGAGGACCATGTCGCGGAGACGGCGATGACCAACGTGTTCCTGGTGCGCGACGGGGTGGTGTTCACGCCGGTCCCGAACGGGATGTTCCTCGCCGGGATCACCCGGGCGCGGGTGATCGGGCTGTTGCGCGCCGACGGGGTCGAGGTGGTCGAGACGTCGCTGACCGTCGCGGACTTCGCGGCGGCGGACGAGATCTTCACCACCGGCAACGCCAACAAGGTGATGCCGGTGACGCGGTTCGAGGACCGCGAGCTGCGCTCGGGCGCGATGGCGGCGCGGGCGCGGGCGCTGTACTGGGACTTCGCCCACCAGACCCGGAAGGCGGCGTGAGCCTCGCGCCGGACCTGCCGGAGACGATGCGCGTCGTCGAGATCGCGGCGCCCGGCGGGCCAGAGGTTCTGCGCCCGGCGGAGCGGCCCGTACCGGGGCCGGGGGCGGGCGAGATCCTGATCCGGGTGCATGCGGCGGGGGTGAACCGGCCGGACGCCTTGCAGCGGGCGGGCGCGTATGCGCCGCCGCCGGGCGCGTCGGACCTGCCGGGGCTGGAATGCGCGGGCGAGGTGGTGGCGGTCGGGCCGGGCGGCGGGCGCTGGCGGCCGGGGGACCGGGTCTGCGCGCTGCTGCCGGGCGGCGGCTATGCGGAATATGCGCTGACGCATCCGGACCACGCGCTGCCGATCCCCGGGGATCTGTCGATGATCGAGGCGGCGGCGCTGTGCGAGACCTTCTTCACCGTCTGGCACAACGTCTTCGAGCGCGGAGGGCTGGTCGCGGGCGAGAGCTTCCTCGTGCATGGCGGCTCGTCGGGGATCGGGACGACGGCGATCCAGCTGGCGGCGGCGCGGGGCGCGCGGGTGTTCGCGACCGCGGGCTCGGCGGAGAAATGCGCGGCCTGCGAGGCGCTGGGGGCCGAGCGGGCGATCAACTACCGCGACGCCGATTTTGTAGCGGTGACGACGGAGGCGACCGGGGGGCGCGGGGTGGACGTGATCCTCGACATGGTCGGGGGCGAGTATCTCGCGCGCGACGTGCGGGCGCTGGCGGCGGACGGGCGGCTGGTGATGATCGCCTTTCTCGGCGGGCCGAAGGCCGAGCTGAACTTCGCGCAGGTGATGACCAGGCGGCTGACGATCACCGGCTCGACGCTGCGGCCGCGGTCGGTCGAGGTGAAGGCGCGGATCGCGGCGGCGCTGGAGGCCGAGGTCTGGCCGCTGCTCGCCGCCGGGCGGATCGCGCCGGTGATGGACCGGGTGTTTCCGCTGGAGGACGCCGCGGGGGCGCATGCTCGGCTCGAATCGAGCGCGCATGTCGGCAAGATCGTGCTGGCGGTGGTCTGAGGCGGTGCGCGTGGGCACGCGTGCCCACGTCGACATCTGATTGATTTCACTTGTATTTCTCGCGCAGATCAACGAATCTGAAACCTTTGCGGACAGGTCCCGCCGGCGCCGGGATCGCGCGGGGAGACTTCCGGCGCAAGCGGCGGGACGGCGGCGCGCGCGCGGTCTGCGAGGGTTGCGCCCGACATTGACCGGAGATTCGAGATGCCGCCGATCCGCCGCCGGATGACCGCCGCCGACTGGGGCCTGCTCGGGCTGCTGTCGCTGCTCTGGGGCGGGTCGTTCTTCTTCAACCAGGTGGCGGTGGCGGCGCTGCCGCCGCTGAGCGTGGTCGCCGCGCGGGTGGTGCTGGCCGCCGCCGTGCTCTGGACCGTGCTGCGCGTCCGCGGCGAGCGCGTGCCGCGCGCGCCGGCGGTGCTGGCGGCCTGTCTCGGCATGGGGGTGCTGAACAACGCGATCCCGTTCACGCTGATCGTCTGGGGGCAGACCCATATCGCCTCGGGGGTCGCCTCGATCCTGAACGCCAGCACGCCGCTGTTCACCGTGCTGCTCGCGCATGCGCTGACCCGCGACGAGCGGCTGACCCCGGGGCGGATCGCCGGGGTGGTCACCGGCTTTCTCGGGGTGGCGGTGATGATGGGCGGCGCGGCGCTCGGCGGGGCGGGGATGGCGGTCGCGGCGCAGGCGGCCTGCGTGCTCGCGGCGGTCTCCTACGCCTGCGCCAGCCTGTGGGGCCGGCGGTTCGCGGCGCTCGGCGTGCCGCCGCTGGCCACCGCGGCGGGACAGCTGACCGCGTCGAGCCTGATCCTCGCGCCGCTGGCGCTGCTGGTCGACCGGCCCTGGAGCCTGCCGGCGCCGGGGGCGGCGGCGCTGGCGAGCCTCGTCGGCGTGGCGGTGCTGTCGACGGCGCTGGCCTATGTGATCTTCTTTCGCATCCTGGCGCGGGCCGGGGCGACGAACCTCAGCCTCGTCACCTTCCTGATCCCGGTCAGCGCGATCCTGCTCGGGGTCGGCGTGCTGGGCGAGACGCTGCTGCCGCGGCATCTCGCCGGCATGGCGCTGATCGGGATCGGACTTGCGGCGATCGACGGGCGGGCGTTCGACCGGCTGCGGCGGCGGCCGGCGTAGCCGTCACCAGCGGTCGTCGGGCGGCGCGGCGCGGCGGGCCTCGGCGATGCGCGCGCGGGTGGCGCGGGTGGTTCCCTCGGGCGGCGCCTCGGGGTCGAAGAAGCCGGCCTCGCGGATCTCGAGGCCGCGGCCGGCGTCGTCGCCGCAGCGGCGGGCGTCGGTGGCGACGAACACCGCGACATGGTCCTGCCGGCCGGTGGTGGCGTGGTGGTAGACGTTGAGCAGCGCGGGCGGCGCGTCGAGGATCAGCCCGCCCTCCTCGCGCGCCTCGCGCCGGACGGCCTCGCGCGCGGTCTCGCCGATCTCGACCGCGCCGCCGGGCAGGTGCCAGCCGGGCAGGTAGGAATGCCGCACCAGGAACACCCTGCCCTGCCCGTCGAAGGCGACGAGGCGCACGCCGAAGCGCAGCGGCGCGCGAAACAGCCCCGCCGCGCGGATCAGCGCGTCGCCGGCCCAGAGGTGGAGCCGGGCGCGGCGGCCGGCGGCGGGGGCGAGATCCCGCGGCGTCACGGAGCGGGCGCAAGATTGCGCCGCATCACGGCGCGGGGGGCAGCGAGATCGCGCCGCGCGTCCGGCAGGCGCCGCGGTTCACGTCGGCGCCGCAGGCGCGCGGGGCCAGCTCGCGGGTCAGGCAGATCCGCACCTCGCGCAGCAGGCCGTCGCCGCAGGTCACCACGAGGTCGTCCGGGGTCAGCGGCGGGTTGGCCGCGGCGAAGGCCGCCTCGATCTCGGGCGCGGTCATCCGGTCGTCGAGCTCGGGCGCCGCCAGCAGCCCGAAGGCGAAGCGCGACAGCGTGAAGTAGTCCTCGGCCGACAGGCCGGTGCAGCGGCCGTGTTTTTTCCACTGGTGCCAGGCGAGGCCGCCCGAGCCCATCACGTCGGCCATCGCGGCGGTCTGGCGGCGCGACGGGTCGCGCGCCGCGGCGTCGCAGTATTCCGGATAGCCGTCCTCGTGCTGGGGCCAGAGGCCGTGCAGCACGAATCCGAGGTCGCGATCCGGCGCGCATTGCTCGGCGCCGCCGCCGCCGGCCTCGGTGGCGCACCAGCTCGGCGACCAGGACAGCGCCAGCAGATAGTAGTCGAAATCCGCCGCGCGCAGCGGCGCCGCCGGGGCCAGCATCAGCGCCGCGATCAGCCAGCGCATGGTCGAATACCTCTTTATCATCGCGCGAACGCCTCCTATATACGCAACCAGACTCCCCGCGAAAACCGATCTTCGCGCCGCACGGCGCTCCGAGTTTTCGGCTCGGGGCACGGGATTATGCGATAGGGACGAGGCACCAGATGACGCTTCCACTCATGCAAAAGGCGACCGCCGTCTGGCTGGTCGAGAACACCACGCTGACCTTCCGCCAGATCGCCGCGTTCTGCGGGCTGCACGAGCTGGAGGTCAACGGCATCGCCGACGGCGAGGTCGCGCAGGGCATCAAGGGTTTCGATCCGATCGTCAACCGGCAGCTGACCCCCGAGGAGATCCGCCGCGGCGAGGCCGATCCCAAGGTCGATCTGCGGCTGATGCGCAACCCCGCCGCCGAGGGCGAGACCAAGCGCAAGGGGCCGCGCTACACCCCGCTGAGCAAGCGCCAGGAGCGGCCGGCGGCGATCGCCTGGCTGGTGAAGTTCCATCCCGAGCTGAGCGACGGCGCCATCGGCAAGCTGGTCGGCACCACCAAGCCGACCATCCAGTCGATCCGCGAGCGCAGCCACTGGAACATCGCCAACATCGTCCCGGTCGATCCGGTGGCGCTCGGCATGTGCAGGCAGGGCGAGCTCGACGCCGCCGTGGCGAAGGCCGTGGCCAAGTCGGCGACGCCGGGTTCGGTGATGACCGACGACGAGCGGATGAAGCTGGTCTCGACCGAACAGTCGCTGAGCATGGAGCCGGAGCCGCGGATGCCGTCGAACATGTCCGGCCTGGAGAACTTCCGGATCGGCGGCCGCGGCGCCGACCGTCCGGCTTCGCGCGAGGGCGCGCGCGCCGACGCCGAGAGCCTGTTCAACCTCGCGCCGCTGCCCGACGACGAAGACTGATTGCGGGCGCCGGCCGATCGCCTTGGGGCCGGTCCGGACCCGGATGAGGCTGGAGCGCGCGGTGGCCGCATTCGCTGCACCGATTTGTCCGTCGACAAATCGGTGCGCGCCTGCCTGCCC
>CAYTMB010000141.1:0-2738 GCA_964438465.1 uncultured Rhodovulum sp.
GCTCGACAAGCTCCACCTCTCCCGCGAACAGGGTCTCGCCCGCCTCCGGATCCGTCAGCCGCAGGGCTTCCGGCCGGATGCCGAGCTTCATGCCCTCGGCGGAGACGCGCGCCGAGGACGCCCGCGGCGCCAGCGTCATGCGGCGCCCGGTCGGCAGCTCCGCCTCGATGCCGCCGTCGGTCGTCTGCTGCGCGCGGATCGGAATGAAGTTCATGCCCGGCGAGCCGATGAAGGCGGCGACGAAGGTGTTGGCGGGCCTGTGATAGAGGTCGAGCGGGGCCCCGACCTGCTGGACCACCCCGCTTTCGAGCACGATGATCCGGTCGGCGAGCGTCATCGCCTCGACCTGGTCATGGGTGACGTAGATCATGGTCTTTTCCAGCTCGCGGTGCAGCCGGGCGAGCTCGAGGCGCATCTGCACGCGAAGCTTCGCGTCGAGGTTCGAGAGCGGTTCGTCGAACAGGAACACCTCGGGCGACCGCACCAGCGACCGGCCGATCGCCACGCGCTGGCGCTGGCCGCCCGACAGCTCGGCCGGCCTGCGCTCGAGATAGGGTTCGAGATGCAGCAGCGCGGCGATTTCCTCGGTCTTCGCCGCGATCTGCGGCTTCGGCAGGCGCGCCACCTTCAGCGAGAAGCCGATGTTCTGCCGCACGGTCATGTGCGGATAGAGCGCGTAGGACTGGAACACCATGGCGATGCCGCGCTTGTCCGGCGCGATATGGGTGACGTCGCGGCCGGCGATGTGGATCGCGCCGCTGCTCACGGTCTCGAGCCCGCAGATCATGCGCAGCAGCGTCGACTTGCCGCAGCCCGACGGGCCGAGCATCGCGCAGAACTCGCCCTCCTCGATCTGGAGATCGACGTTCTCCATCACGCTGTGCACGCCGTAGGATTTCGAGACGTTCCGGACTTCCACATGGGCCATGGCTCAATTCCTGCGTCGGGGCGTGTTGCAGTGCGTGCGGTTGTGGGGCGATGGGGCCGCGGTCACTTGACGGCTCCGCTCAGCAGGCCGCTCACATAGTATTTCTGGAGGAACACATAGAGCAGCGCGCAGGGCAGGATCGAGATGATCACGCCGGCCTGCAGCATGCCCCAGTCGATGGCGCCGTAGTTGCTGGTCGTCGAGGAGACCAGAAGCACGGGCATGGTGAAGCTGGTCTCGCGGTTCATGAAGATGAGCGCCGCGATGAACTCGTTCCAGCTCTGCACGAAGGCGAAGAGCGCCACCGTCACGATCCCGGGCATGACCGCCGGCAGGAAGATGCGCACGAGCCGCTCGAAGCTGCCGCAGCCGTCGATCATCGCGGCCTCCTCGAGATCCTTCGGCACCGCCTCGAACGCCGTGCGCATCACGAAGAGGCTGAAGGGCATCTGCAGCGCGGTGTGGATGATGGCGAGGCCGAGATAGGTCTGGTAGAGGCCGAGCTCGCGGAAGACGAGCAGCAGCGGCGTGAGCAGCGCCTGATACGGGATCATCAGGCTGGCGAGCAGCATCAGGAACAGCACCTCCTTGCCGGGGATCCGGAAGCGCGCCAGCCCGTAGCCCGCCGGCACCGCCAGCGCGAGGCAGAGGAAGATCGTGAGCACGGCGACGATCAGCGAGTTGCGCAGATAGACGCCCAGCCCCGCCTGGTAGTTCGAGAAGGTGACGTAGTTCTGCAGCGAGACCGACTGCGGGAAGTAGGTCGGCGGGACCGCCGAGGCCTCGGCCGTGGTCTTGATCGAGGCAAGGAACGACACCACGAGCGGAAACACCATCAGCGCGATGACGAAACAGCAGACCGCCGCGAGGAGATACCGCTTGCGGCGGCTTTGGCCGGCGACGTTCGACATCAGCGGCGCCTCCGGCGGGTGATGAGGATCTGGGTGGCCGCGAGCGCGAATACGATCGCGACGAGGATCACCGACAGGGCCGCGCCATAGCCGAGATTGAAGCTCACGAAGGAGTTGTTGTAGATCCAGTAGACCGAGGAGATGGTCTGGTTCTGCGGTCCGCCTTTGGTCATGATGTAGAACTGGTCGAACGAGAGCAGCGACGGCACCGCGCTGACGATGATGAAGAGCGTGATCGTGGGCATGGTCAGCGGCACCATGATCGACCACACCCGCCGCCAGTAGCCCGCGCCGTCGATCATGCCGGCCTCGTCCACTTCGGTCGGCACCGACTGGAGTGCTGCGACGAAGAGGATCATCCCGAAGCCCACGACCTTCCAGCTCACCGAGATGATGATGCCCCACATCGCGAGGCCGACGTCGGCGAACCACACCGGGGCCCGCTCGATGATGCCGAGATCGACCAGCGCCTTGTTGAAGAGGCCGACCTGCTGGTCGAACAGCCAGAACCAGAGGACCGAGGAGCTGCCCAGGCCGATGACGACCGGCAGGAAGATGACGCCCCGCGTGATGTTCCTGATCCGGCTCCGGCCCGCCGTCAGCAGCGCGGCGAGATAGCCGAGCACCAGCAGGATCGGCGTGATGAGGATCGTGTAGCGCAGCGTGAACCAGAGCGAGCGCCAGAACTGCGGATCGTTCCAGGCGGTCACGTAGTTGCCGAAGCCGCGGAAGGCCCCCTGCCCCTCCAGCAGGCTCCATCTGAACATCGACATGTAGATGAGCTGGCCGAAGGGGTAGAGGACGAACACCCCCATGAAGACGAGCGCCGGCGCGACGTAGAGAAAACCGGTCAGGCCGCCCCGGCCGACAGCGGCATTTGCCATGAGACCTCCAAGGAC
>CAYTMB010000141.1:2838-6379 GCA_964438465.1 uncultured Rhodovulum sp.
TCGCTGAGCGCCCAGGCCATGAACTCGCGCGCGGTCTCCTTGTTGGTCGCCGCCGCGGGGATGGCGAGGATGTCGCCGCCCGCGAAGGACCCCGCCTCGCCCTCGGTTCCGCCGGGGAGCATCGTCACCCCGAAGTCCAGATCCGGAGCGGTCGTCCGGTACTGGCCGATGGCGAAGTTGCCGAGGCCGACCAGGCCGATATTGCCGGCGGCGAAGGCCGAGACGAAGCTGGTCCCGCCGTCGACCTGCGCCGACTCGGGGATCAGGCCCTCCTCCCACATGGTCCGGTAGTGGGAGAGGATCGCCGGGATCGAGTCCCCGACCAGCGCCTCGTCGCCGCACTGGCTGGGCAGCACCTGCGTGCCTTCAGTCGCCCACATCTGGGGCGCGGTGGTGAAGATGTTGCAGCCGCCGCAGGCGCCGGAGAAATAGTAGCCATAGGTGTCGTCGCCGAGCGCGCCGATCTTGCGGGCGGCGTCGAGGACTTCGGCGGTGGTCGTGGGCGGATCCTCGGGGTCGAGGCCGGCCTGCCGGAACAGCTCCTTGTTGTAGAACAGCACCGAGTTCTCCGGCGCGAAGGGAATGCCGTAGTTCCGGCCGTCGTAGGTCGACAGGGTGCGATGCGCCTCGACGGTCTGCTCCCAGTTCGGCAGGGCGGTGACGAAGTCGGTCACGTCCTCGAAGAAGCCCGCGCGCATGAAGGGCGGCGCGAAGATCAGGTCGATCGAGAGCAGGTCCGGCGCGTCGCCCATGGTCGCGGCGGTGGCGACCTTGGTCACCACTTCGTTGTTCGGGATCACGGTGAGCGAAACCGGCGCGTCGGGGCGCTCGCTGTTCCAGCGCTCGATCACGCGCTCGGCGACGGGCGCGGCGCTCGCGCGCGACCACATCGACATCTCCTGCGCGAGCGCGGGCGCCGCGGTCGTCATCAACGCCGCGAGCGCCGACAAGGCAAGGCTGTGCTGTCGTCTGATCATCAACTTGGTCCTCCCGAGGATGGCTTCTGATTGCCGCCGTTCCAAGGACCATGCGGCCGGGAGGCCGCGCCTTCAAGAAACGCTGTTGGCGCGGATGGGTAAGAATGGGCAACTCTGCGCGAGTTTCTCTCCCCGCGCCGGCGTTCGCCGCTCACCCCCCGCGCCGGGCGCGCTGGCCTCGTGCGGGCTCTTGTCGGGGACGCCGCCGCTTTGGCGGCGGGCGACCGCCGTCCTGCTTCGAATGCCCCGGCCTCGCCGCTGCGGGTCGTTTCTGCGGACATGGCGGCGGGCCGTAGGGTGGGCGTGACGCGACGCGCCGCGCCGCCCGCTCGACGGCGACGGTTCGCTAGCCCGTTTGCGGCGCTGCGTTTCCGGACCGCCGCACGATGGCCGGTTTTCCGGACCTCAATCGCCGGTACCGTCGGGTGCGCGCCTTTGCGGCGCAGGACCGCGCGCTTTGACAGCCTGGCTTCGACATCTCAATGAATTACCGGCCTGCCGCCCAGGGCGGCGGTGATCTCCCCTGCGGTCTTCGCCAGCAGCCGGCCGAGCGAGGGCAGGCGCTCGGGGGTCATGCGCAGCCGGAGGCCCGAAACCGACACCGCGCAGACCACGTCGGCCTTGTGGTCGTAGACCGGCGCCGCGACGCAGCGCAGACCGGGCACATGCTCCTCGTCGTCCACGGCGTAGCCGTCGCGGCGCGCCTCGATGAGCTGTGTCTCGAGGGCGTCGCGACAGGTCAGCGTCGTCCTGGTGGCGCGGGGCATGCCGCGCCGGAGGACCACGGCGTTCACGTCCTCGCGCGTGTAGGACGCGAGGAACACCTTGCCCATTCCGGAAGCGGTCATCGGCGACCGGCCCCCCACTGCGGAGATCGCCCGCATGATCTCGCGGCTCGGCACCTGATTCACCACCACGACCTCGCCATCCTCGACCACGCCGAGGTTGGCGGTTTCGCGGGTCTGGTCGCGCAGGCGGCGCAGGAACGGCAGGGCGGGCGCGACGAAATTTCGCTCCCGCGCAAAGGACGAACCGACGGCGAAGGCGCGCAGCCCGATGCGCCAGGCGCTGTCGGCCGCCGAGAACTGCACGAACCGGCGCTGTTCGAGGGTCGTCAGCAGGCGGTGCACGGTGGTCAGGGACAAACCGGTCTGTCGCGAAAGCTCCGTCAGCCGCCGCCCGCGATCGTCCCGCGCAAGCTCCTCGAGAAGCACCAGCGCGCGGTCGACGGACTGAACCCGTCCATTAAGTCCATCGGTCACTGCGTTCGACCCTCCCAAGTCGCGGCGCTGGAGCCGCCGGTCCACGAGGCGGATCGCCTCGACAGCCCGCGGCATTGTCGTTATGGTAGCGCTACCATGCTGGCGCGTCAACGCCGGATGCCGGAAAAAGGCCTGAGGCGCCGCGAGGGGATGGAAGCGAATGAGGAACCGCCGTTCAAAGGGTGGCGCGACGATTGCGGACGTGGCCGCGCGCGCCGGCGTCAGCGCGATCACCGTTTCGCGCGCGCTGCGGCTGCCGTCCCAGGTGTCCGCGACGCTTCGGGCGGACATCGACAAGGCGGTCCGCGAACTCGACTACGTTCCCAATCTGAACGCCCGGGCGCTGGCGTCGCGGCGGACGAACCTCGTCGGCGTGCTGATCCCGGCGCTGTCGCAGAACATCTTCACCGACGTGGTGCGCGGGGTCTACGACGGGGTCGGGGACAGCGGGCTGCGCGTCGAGATCGCCAATACGCGCTATGATCCGGGCCTCGAGGAACGCGCGGTCGCCGAGATCCTGCGGCATGCTCCGGCGGCGCTGATCGTGTCGGGGATCGACCAGTCCCCGGCGACGCGCAGGATGCTGGAGGCGGCGGACTGTCCGGTGGTGCAGATCATGGACCTGACCGATGCGCCGATCCAGAAGATCGTCGGCTTCTCGCAGTTCGGCGCGGCCCGGAGCATGACCGAGCATATGGTCGCCGCCGGATATCGCCGGATCGGGTTCCTCGGGGCATGGATGAACTCGCGCTCCTATGCGCGGCTGGACGGCTACCAGCACGCGCTGGCGGAGGCGGGTCTGTTCGATCCGGGGCTGATCACGATGGCGGGGCCGAACGACCGGGGAAACAACCCCGGGCCGGTGGCGGACAACCAGTTCGCCTCGGCGCGGATGGGGCGGGATCTGGCGATGGACCTGTTCGACCGGCGCCCCGATATCGATGCGGTGTTCTGCAACGCCGACGTGCTGGCGCTCGGGGCGCTGTTCGCCTGCAACGCCCGGGGCGTCGCGGTGCCGCGGGACTTCGGGATCGCCGGGTTCAACGACTTCGACTACATGGAGGCGGCGCATCCCGGCCTGACGAGCGTGCGGACCTATCGCTGGCGCTGCGGGAACGACGCGATGCTGGCGGTCCGCCAGCAGCTCGCCGGCGGCGGGATCGGGGAGCCGGTCGTGGACCTCGGGTTCGGGATCATGCGGCGGGCCAGCACCGACCGCTTCGGGCTTGGCGCCGGGGCCATCGAGGGCGCAGCCGAGGCCGCCCCGCCGACCTGAGCGGCGTCAGCGTCGCACGCGTGCGA
>CAYTMB010000142.1:0-6378 GCA_964438465.1 uncultured Rhodovulum sp.
TCGACGAAGCCACCCAGACGGCGACCACCGGTCACGAATGGGACGGCATCAAGGAGCTCGACACGCCGATGCCGCGCTGGTGGCTGTGGACGCTGTACGCGACGATCGTCTGGGGGGTGATCTACGTCATCCTGTACCCCGCCTGGCCGCTGGTCAGCGCCGCCACGCCGGGCCTGCTCGGCTATTCCAGCCGGGCCAATGTCGCCGCCGAGGTCGCCGCGGCGCGCGCGGCCAACGCCTCGCTCGACGCGCGGCTGAACGAGACCGAGCTCGCCGCGATCCTCGCCGATCCCGAGCTGCTGCAGTTCGCCGTGGCCGGCGGCGGAGCGGTGTTCCGCAACAGCTGCAGCCAGTGCCACGGCGCCGGCGGCCAGGGCGCGATCGGCGGCTATCCCAACCTGCTCGACGACAGCTGGCTCTGGGGCGGCACGGTCGACGACATCCACCAGACCGTCCTGCACGGCATCCGCTACGAGCCCGATCCCGACACCCGCTTCAGCCAGATGCCGGCCTTCGGCGAGATGCTCGAACCCGCCGAGCTCGACGGCCTGGTGGAATACGTGCTGTCGCTGTCGGGCGCCGATCACGACGCCGGGCTCGCCGCCGCCAGCGCCGAGGCCTTCGCCGACAACTGCGCCGCCTGCCACGGCGACAGCGGCGAGGGGATGATGGAGATGGGCGCGCCGAACCTGACCGATTCGATCTGGCTCTACGGCGGCGATCCGGCGACGATCCGCGACAGCATCCGCAACGCGCGCTACGGCATCATGCCGTCGTTCTCGTGGCAGGACCGGCTGCGCCCGGAGGATATCCGCAAGGTCGCGGTCTACGTCCACAGCCTCGGCGGCGGCCAGTAGGCCGCCGCCAGGGCAGGGCCGCTCAGCGGCGGCCTTCGCGCACCAGCCGCTCCAGATCGGCGCGATCCGCGCCGATGTCGCGCAGCAGATGCGCGTCGAGGCTGGCCAGCGTCACCACCGCCCGCGTCTCGATCTGCGCCGCCTTGCGGCGCTCCAGCCACGCCGCGACGGCGCGGACGACCGGGGCGAGCACGCCCTTGGGGCGGCGCGCGGCGGCGGTGGGTGCGAGGCAGGTCTCGTCATGGGTCGCATACATGGTCTGGGCCCTCCCTGGCCCGAAGTTCGGCATACGCCGGGGCGCGCTCAGCCGCGCCCGTACAGCAGGTTCGCCAGCCAGCCCCGTCCGGTGGCGAGCGGCGGCGAGGGATGGCGTCGCGGTCCGGCGGACCGGCTCGGCATCAGCAGCGATTCTGCAAGAATCGTTAACATCGCACCCTCCGTCTCGGTTGACTTGCGATGTTGTGTTTATTGCCGAAATCGGCGAGATTCGCGACTCAGGAAAAACACTGTTCCGTAAGGTAGGCTTACAGATGGATTGGCGCACGCTCCCCTCGCTCGGCGCGCTGCGCGCCTTCGCGGCGTTGGCGGAAACCGGCGGCTTCACCGCGGCGGGCGCCGCGCTCAACGTCAGCCACGCCGCGGTCAGCCAGCAGGTCCGCGCGCTCGAGGAGCGGCTGGGGACGACGCTCGTCGTGCGCGGCGGCCGCCGGCTCGAACTGACGCCGGAGGGCGCGGCGCTGGCCGCGGCGCTCGGCGCCGCGTTCCTCGGCATCCGCCGCGCGGTGGACGAGCTGACCGGCGCCACCGCCAACCGGCCGCTGCGGGTGACCCTCACGCCCGCCTTCGCCCATGCCTGGCTGATGCCGCGGCTGTCCGGGTTCCTGCACGAAAATCCCGGCGTCGAGATCATGCTGGTCCCGACCTCGGACGTGGTCGAGCTGTCCGCGGGCGGCGTCGATCTCGCCATCCGCTACGGCCGCGGGGTCTGGGCGGGGCTCGACGCCGAACTGCTGACGCCCTCGTCCTTCGTCATCGTCGGCGCTCCGGCGCTGGTGCGGGGCCGCAGCATGACCAGGGCGGCGGACCTGCTCGACCTGCCCTGGCTCGAGGAGATCGGCAACGCCGAGATGCTCACCTGGCTGCGCGAGCAGGGCGTCGAGGCGCCGCCGCGCGAATCGATCACCCATCTGCCGGGCCATCTGGTGGTCGAGGGCCTGCGCAGCGGCATCGGCATCGGCGTGGCGAGCAGCGCGGTGGTCGAGCGCGAACTCCGCGACGGCCGGCTGGTCGCCCTGCACAAGGAGCCGCTCCGCGACGACGGCGCGCGCGTCGGCTACTGGATCGTGACCCGGCCCGGCGTTTTGCGCCCCCCGCTCAAGGCCTTCGTCGCCTGGCTGCGCCGCCAGGCCGCCGACTGACCGCGCGGCGCCGTGGGCGCAGGCCGCGCCGCACGGGTTCGGCGGATGGGTGCGTTCGGGCTCGAACGGTCACCGTCACGCGGTTAAAAATTCCTTGATGCCGCGCATATTATCGTGTATTTACAGCAACTTGATCGCCTGTGCACGCGTGCACAGGACCGCACCTCCCGGGGTCATCCATGCGCACGGCAGGCCTGCGGCGGCGCGTCGTAGCGGTCGTGGTGGCGCACCCAGTCCATCGTCCAGGGCAGCCCGTCCTCGTTGCGGCCCAGCGGCGCGAGGTCGAGCCAGTTGTAGGCCCCGACCAGCAGATCGACGCCGCGGCCATAGGTCGAATAGCTGTGATGGACCGCGCCGTCCGCGTCGCGGAAGAAGGCGCTGACCCCATGCGCGTCCTCGACCGGAACCGCCATCCGCCGATAATTGTAGTCGACCGCGCCCGCGGCCACCTCCGCGGCCGGGAAGGCGACCCCGAAGTCGTAGTTGAAATCCCCGTTTCCCGCCGAGACCCAGGGAAAGCGCCAGCCCATCCGCGCCCGGAACGCCAGCAGCCGCGCCAGCGGCGCCCGCGAGACCGCGACCAGCGTCACCCCGCGCGCCGCCAGATGCGGCCGCGCCCCGTCGACATGATCGGCGAGCAGCGAGCAGCTCGCGCAGCCCTCCTCCCAGTCCGGCGCGAACATGAAATGCTGGACCAGCAGCTGCGGCCTCTCCTCGAACAGCTCGCCGAGCCGGCGCGGTCCCGCCTCGGTCTCGAAGACATAGTCCTTCTCGATCCGCACCCAGGGCATCGCCCGCCGATGCGCCGCGACCGCGTCGCGCGCCAGGGTCAGCAGCTTTTCCTGGGCGAGCAGCGCCTTGCGCGCCGCGAGCCATTCCGTCCGCGAGACCACCGTCGGCGGCGTCGCCTCCATCGTCGTCATGTCGTCCATCGCTCGGTCTCCCCGTTCACATCGGGCGGCGCGGCCACCAGCCGCGCCAGCTTCGCCAGCGCGCCGGTCCAGCCGCCGCGGTGGCTCTCGCGCTCCTCCGCCGTCGGGAGGTTCGAGTGGATCATCGTCAGCTGCGTCCCGCCGTCGCGCTCGGCCAGCCGCAGGCGGACCCGGGTGGTCACCCCCGCCAGCGTGTGCGGCTCCTCCCAGGTCCAGGTGAAGCTCAGCGCCTCGGGCGGCCGCACCTCGAGATACTCGCCGGCCACCGGATACCGCGCGCCGTCGGGTCCCTGCATGACGATGCGAAAGGCGCCGCCGACCTCGGGCTCGGCGTGGAGCTCGGTCACGGCGAAGTTCTCCGGGCACATCCAGCGCCGCATCAGCGCCGGTTCGGTCACCGCCGCGAACACCAGGCCGCGCGGCGCTTTCAGCAGCCGCTGGAACCGCAGCGCGGCGCCCGCCGCCGACATCAGCCGTCCTCGCCCGGGGCCGGGGCGGCAAGCTCCGCCACCAGCCGGTCCAGCGCGTCGAGCCGCCCCTCCCAGAACGCCGCGTACCGCGCGATCCACTCGCCCGCCGCCATCAGCGGCGCGCCCTGCAACCGGCACACCCGCCGCTGCGCGTCCCGCTCGCGCCGCACCAGCCCCGCCGCCTCCAGCACGTCGAGATGCCGCGAGACCGTCGGCAGGCTGACCGGAAACGGCCGCGCCAACTCGCCGACGTTCGCCTCGCCCTCGGCCAGCCGCGCGAGGATCGCCCGCCGCGTGGGATCGGCGAGGGCGGAGAACACGGCGTCGAGGCGCTCGGGCTGCACGGCGATTCCTGTTTGTTCGAATCCGTAATTACGTTACTAGCTAAATACGGAGGCCGCGTCAACCGCCGCCGTCTGACCTGGATCAATGCCGTCGCCTCCGCCCGCCGCTAGGTGTAGGCTGCGCCGATCCGAGGAGCACCCGCAGATTGACTCAGACCGCCACCGAACCGCCTCCGCTCTACGCCGCCCGGGAACCGATCTTTCCGCGCCGCGTCACGGGCAAGTTCCGCACGCTCAAATGGTGGATCATGGCCGTGACGCTGGGGATCTACTACATCACGCCGTGGATTCGCTGGGACCGCGGCCCGAACCTGCCCGATCAGGCGGTGCTGGTCGACCTCGCCAGCCGGCGGTTCTACTTCTTCTTCATCGAGATCTGGCCGCATGAATTCTACTTCGTCGCGGGCCTGCTCATCATGGCCGGGCTCGGCCTGTTCCTGTTCACCGCGGCGCTCGGCCGGGTCTGGTGCGGCTACACCTGCCCGCAGACGGTCTGGACCGACCTGTTCATCCTCGTCGAGCGCTGGATCGAAGGCGACCGCAACGCCCGCGTCCGGCTGTGGAACGCGCCCTGGACCGCGACGAAAATCCGCCTGCGCACGATCAAATGGACGCTGTGGCTGCTGATCGCGATCGCCACCGGCGGGGCCTGGATCTTCTATTTCGCCGACGCGCCGACGCTGCTCCGGCAGTTCGTCACCTTCCAGGCCCCGCCGGTCGCCTACATGACCGTCGGCATCCTGACCGCCACCACCTTCGTCTTCGGCGGCTTCATGCGCGAGCAGGTCTGCATCTACATGTGCCCCTGGCCGCGCATCCAGGCCGCGATGATGGACGAAAGCACCATCACCGTCGCCTACCGCGACTGGCGCGGCGAGCCGCGCGGCAAGCACCAGAAACACTCCGAGGCGACCCACGGCGACTGCATCGACTGCCACGCCTGCGTCAGCGTCTGCCCGACCGGCATCGACATCCGCGACGGCCAGCAGCTCGCCTGCATCACCTGCGCGCTCTGCATCGACGCCTGCGACGACGTGATGGCGCGGATCGGCAAGCCGCGCGGGCTGATCGACTACATCACCCTCGACGACGGCGAGCGCGAGCGCGCCGGCGGGGCCACCGTCGCGGTCTGGCGGCGCATCCTGCGCCCGCGCATCCTGCTCTACTTCGTGCTCTGGGCGGGCATCGGCCTCGGGCTGGTCTATGCGCTGGTGGCGCGGACCGACCTCGCCTTCTCGATCGACAAGGTGCGCAACCCGGTCAACGTCGTGCTGTCGGACGGCGCGGTGCGCAACTCCTACGAGCTGCGCCTGCGCAACATGACCGGCTACGACCGCGACTTCCGCCTGTCGGTCGATGCGCCCGCGTCGATGGCCTTCCGGCTCGAAGGGGTCGACGGCCTCGTGGTGACCGTGCCCGCCGACGAGACCTTCCGCCAGCGCGCCTATCTCACCAGCCCGCCGGACAGCCCCGCCAGCGGCGGCGGCCTGCTGCCCGTCGAGATCGTCGTCGAGGACGCCGGCTCGGGCCGGCAGGTCCGCGAATCGACGGTATTCGCCGGGACCGGGCAATGAGCGGGGCGCGGGCGCTGACCGGGCGCAAGGTGCTCGGGATCTCGGCGGCGGCCTTCGCGGTGATCCTCGGGGCCAACCTGACGCTGGCCTGGTACGCGGTCGGCACCTTCTCCGGCCTCGTCGTCGACAACGGCTACATCTCCAGCCAGAGCTTCGACGCCGACCGCGCGGCGCAGGAGGCGCTGGGCTGGACGCTCGGCCTCGGCCACGACGATGCGGCGATCCGCCTCGACTTCACCGACGCCGCCGGCCGCACGGTGCGCCCGGCGGCGCTCACCGCCATCGTCGGGCGGCCGACCAGCAGCCGCACCGACCGCAGCCTCGATCTCCGGCGCACCCCGACCGGCTACGCGGCGCCCGCCGAGCTCGAGCCGGGCGCATGGCTGGTCCAGATCGACGCGGTCGCCGAGGACGGCACGCCCTATCACCGCCGCGAGACGCTGACGCTGGCGGCGCCGCCGCGGCCATGACCGACGCCGCCTTCCCCGCCGGGATCGCCTGTCCCGCCTGCGTCGCGGCCCCCGAGCCGCGCGCCGCGAGGCCCGCGCCCGACGTGGCGCTGCGCCGGTTCGACCTGTCTTTGCCGGCGATCCACTGCGCGGCCTGCATCGCCGGCGTCGAAGGTGCGCTCGCTGCCGAGCCCGGCGTCGCCGCGGCGCGGGTGAACCTGTCGCTGCATCGGGTGGCGGTGACCGCCCCCGACACGCCCGGCGCCGAGGCGCGGCTGATCGCGGCGCTGGAGCGGCGCGGCTATCAGGCCCGCCCGCTCGACGGCGCGGCGCT
>CAYTMB010000143.1:0-6369 GCA_964438465.1 uncultured Rhodovulum sp.
TTGCCGCGCCAGCCCAGGCAGGCGCGCACCGATTGGAGAGCGACGGGGAAGCTCGGCGCCCCTCGCCCTCCGCGCTCGCGCGCTCCGGGCGACCGGATCGCGCGGGGCAATGCCCCGCTGATGCGATCCGGGGCGCACATCCGTGCAGGGACGCGCCCCGCGGCGATCAGGCGCAATTCGTCTGACGTGATCGCCGGGTGATCCGCGGCGGTTTCCGGACGGGGCGGACCGCCCGCCGCAGGCCCGCGCGATCCGGCCGGAGCGCGCCCCTTGGCGGGCGCGGCCGACCGCAGCCGACAGGACCGCCCGGCGCGCGCCCGGCTTTCGCTTGCGCCGGCCGACGCCCCGGGGCGGCGCGGCGCAAGCGGCCCGTTTCTCTCGGGCCGCGCGCGGCGCCGGCGCAAGTCTGGGCTTTCGTTCGAGCGGCTTTCGCCGTATCTGGGACGGCATGAAATCGAAGACGCTCGCGTTTTCCGTGCACCTGCTGACCGGATCCGGCGCGGCGCTGGCGTTGATGGCGCTCGTGGCCGCGACCCAGGCCAACTGGCGGCTGATGTTCGGCTGGCTGTGCATCGCGCTGGTCGTCGACGGGATCGACGGCCCGCTGGCGCGCAAGCTCGACACCAAGACCCATGCCGCGAACTGGGACGGCTCGGTGCTCGATCTGGTGATCGACTATCTCACCTATGTGTTCATCCCGGCCTATGCGCTGATCTATTCCGACCTGCTGCCGGCGCCCTGGGGGCTGATGGCGGCGCTGCTGATCGCGCTGACCGCGGCGGTCTATTTCTCCGACGTGCGGATGAAGGCGACCGACAATTGTTTCGTCGGCTTCCCCGCGGTCTGGCAGATGCCGCTGCTGGTGTTCCTGGTGTTCTCGCCGCCGGTCTGGGCCACCATCGGCATCATCCTCGCGCTGGCGGCGGCGCAGTTCACCCGGGTGAAGTTCATCCATCCGATCCGGACGGTGCGCTGGCGCCCGTTCAACCTCGCGGTGACGATGCTCTGGATCGTGCTGGCGGGCTGGTCGGTCTGGGAGAATTTCGCGCCGCCGCAGGCGGTCCGGCTGGGCCTGCTCGGCGCGAGCCTGTGGCTGCTGCTGGCGGGCGCGGTCATGCAGCTGCTGCGCGCGCGCGCGCCGGTCGAGCGGGCCGAGAGGCTTGCGGCCGCGCCGCGGGCGGATTAGGTGTAGCGCCGCCCGCGCAACCCGTTCGAAAGCCCGCCATGACCTCGCTCCTGCAAATCCTGCTGCTGCTGCTGGACGTGGCCTGGTTCGTCGTGATCGCGCATATCATCATGAGCTGGCTGATCAATTTCAACGTACTCAACCGCAACCAGCCGCTGGTCTGGCAGATCTGGACCGGGCTGGAGCGGCTGCTGGAGCCGATCTACCGGCCGATCCGCAGCGTGATGCCGAACCTCGGCGGGCTGGATCTGTCGCCGATCATCCTGATCATCGCGCTCTATGCGCTGCGGGTGGTGCTGATGAACAACGCGGCGCTGTTCCTGTAGCTCAGGGGTCGGCGGCGAACATCGGCGCGGTGCTCCACAGCCGCTGCAGTCCGGCGTCGCGCTCGCAGGCGCGGCGGTAGAAGTCGTAGCGCAGCGGATTGCGCCGGGCGTAGTCCTGGTTGTAGTCCTCGGCCGGCCAGAACCGGGTCGCCGGCCGGATCAGGGTGACCACGGGTTTGCGCAGCGTGGCCTCGGCCCGGGCCGCGATCGCCGCCGCTTCCTCCCGCTGGGCCGCGTCCGTCACGAAGATCGCCGTGCGCTTGCTGGGGCCGCGCTCGCAGAACTGGCCGTCGGGGTCGGTCGGATCGACGCTGAGCATGTAGGAGATCAGCAGCCGGCGATAGCTGATCGCCGCGGGCTGGAAGGTGACGCGGACCGCCTCGAAATGGCCGGTGGTCTGGCGGGCGACCAGGCGGTCGGTCGGGTCGGCGAGCGCGCCGCCGGTATAGCCGGTCTCGACGGAAACCACGCCGGGCATCGCTTCGAACGCGGCCTCGAGGCACCAGAAGCAGCCGCCGGCGAAGATCGCGACCTCGGTCTGCTGCGACAGGCCCGGCATCGGCCATGCCAGGGCGGTGATCAGCGCGACCAGGATACGACGCCGCATACAGGAACTCCAGAAGCGGCCCCAACAGACAACAGAACGATTGTGCTCGCAACGGCGTTTCAGGAGGTATGAACAATGCGTTGCATTATGGTCCGGCAGGCGGACGGCGCCGCGCCCGGGCGTCCCGGGCGCGGGCGGGCGGCGGTCAGCGGCGGTCGCGCATCCCGAGCAGCTTCAGGCGCAGGGCGTTGATCTTGATGAAGCCCGCGGCGTCCTTCTGGTCGTAGGCGCCGGCGTCGTCCTCGAAGGTGACATGGCTCTCGGAATAGAGCGTGTCTCTGGACCAGCGCCCGACCACCGAGGCCGAGCCCTTGTAGAGCTTGACCCGGACCGTGCCGTTGACCCGGGTCTGGCTGCGGTCGATCAGCGCCTGCAGCATCTCGCGCTCGGGCGAGAACCAGAAGCCGTTGTAGATCAGCTCGGCGTATTTCGGCATCAGCTCGTCCTTGAGATGCGCAGCGCCGCGGTCGAGCGTGATCGATTCGACGCCGCGGTGCGCCGCGAGCAGGATCGTGCCGCCCGGGGTCTCGTAGACGCCGCGCGACTTCATCCCGACGAAGCGGCCCTCCACGAGGTCGAGCCGGCCGACGCCATGCCGGCCGCCGAGCTCGTTGAGGCGGGTGAGCAGCGCCGCGGGCGACAGCGCCTCGCCGTCGATGCTGACCGGATCGCCGGTCTCGAAGCCGATCTCGACGTATTCGGCCGCGTCCGGCGCGTCCTCGGGATGCACGCTGCGCTGGTAGACGTAAGGCGGCGCCTCCTCGGCGGGGTCCTCCAGCACCTTGCCCTCGGAGGAGGTGTGCAGCAGGTTGGCGTCGACCGAGAACGGCGCCTCGCCGCGCTTGTCCTTCGCGATCGGGATCTGATGCGCCTCGGCGAATTCGAGCAGCTTGGTGCGCGAGGTAAGATCCCATTCCCGCCAGGGCGCGATCACCCGGATCGTCGGGTTCAGCGCATAGGCGGCGAGTTCGAAGCGGACCTGGTCGTTGCCCTTGCCGGTGGCGCCGTGCGCCACGGCGTCGGCCCCGGTGGCCTCGGCGATCTCGACGAGGCGCTTGGCGATCAGCGGCCGGGCGATCGAGGTCCCGAGCAGGTACTGGCCCTCGTAGACCGCATTGGCCCGGAACATCGGAAACACGAAGTCGCGCACGAATTCCTCGCGCAGGTCCTCGATATGGATGTTCTCCGGCCGGACCCCCAGCAGCACCGCCTTGGCGCGCGCCGGCTCCAGCTCCTCGCCCTGGCCGAGGTCGGCGGTGAAGGTCACCACCTCGCAGTCGTATTCGGTCTCGAGCCATTTGAGGATGATCGAGGTGTCGAGACCGCCGGAATAGGCGAGCACGACCTTCCTGGGAGGGGTCATTCTGGGGCTCCGCGTTGGCAGGAAGACCCGGTCTATTGGCTTTCGCTTCGCCGGGCAAGCGTCCCGGATCGCAGCGCGATCAGCCCGACCCGTTCGCGACGGTCACGGCGCGACCGGCGCGAGCGGCGACAGCAGGATGTCGGTTCCCTGCTGGATCAGCGACACGCCCGACCCGATCAGGCCCTGCTGCTGCTTGGTGTCGAGCACGTCGATGCCCTGATCGCGCATGTTGTTGAGCAGGGCGATCAGCTCCGGCGAGCGTGCGAGGGCGAAATGGCCCATGCCGCCGCCGGCCTCGACTTTGCTGAGGTCGATCACCGTCACGTCGATGTCGCCGAGCTCGGCCGGCGAGGCGATCGAGCCCACCCGCGGCGTCTTCCTCTCGGCGCGGATGATCGCCGAGATCATCAGCGCGCGGTCGCGCGTCGAGACCACGACGAAGATCGGCACATGCCGCGCCAGCACCGGCGGCGCCTGCTTGCGGAACACGTCGATCTCGATGTCGGGCGACAGCAGCAGGACCGCGTTCGTCTTGGCGAAAACCTCGTCGAAGCCGACCCGGGCCATCACCCGCAGCGTCTCCATCATCAGGAAACAGCCCATGGAATGCGCGATCAGGTTGATGGAGGTCGCGTTCGACTGCGCCATCAGCACGATCACCCGCTCGAGCGCGTCGCGCGAGAACAGCGCGCTCTCGCGGTCGAAGACATAGCCCTGCGTCGAGGCCGCCGAGGGCCAGGCGAAATGCACCGCCGCCGCGCGCTTGCCGTAGTCGTTGAGGATCTGCGCCTGGCGGTAGAGGCCCTCGGCGAAGTTGGTGTTGTAGCCGTGGACGAAGATCATCACGCGGCCCTCGTATTCGGGATGCGCGGCGAGATCGGCGTTGATGCCAGCGACGAAGGCCTGCTCGCCGGCGAGCTGGCGCGCCGACACCGTGACGAAATCGGTCTGAAGGTTCGGCGGCTGGCGTTCGGGGAAGGTCACGGAACCGGGCGCGCGGTCGGGCGGCACCCAGACCTCGAAGCTCGCGAAGGTCGGCGGATCGACGCGGCCGCGGTCGAACACCGGCTGGACCTCGATGCGGCGGCGCGTCGTCGCGACGAACATCTGCAGGATCTCGCCGTCGCCGGCCGGGCGTTCGGGCACGAGGGTCATCGCCCCGCGCGGTCCGCAGGCCGCGAGCAGGCTCGCGCCGGACAGCAGGAGGAAACGGCGCCGGCTGGCGGTGGGGACGGCGTTCATCGGCGACTCGCTGGAAGGGGCCGGCTCTTTCATAGGGCGCCGGGTCGGCCCGGGCCAGAGGCGAGGCGCATGGCGGGTCGTTGCAAAGCCCGGCGCGACGGGCGAGAACGGAGGCGACACGCAGCCAGCCCGGACGGGGACGATGATCGGCGCCTTCAGTTTCAACACCGCGGCGCCGGCGATCTGCGGGGCGGCGCGGTGAGCGCGTTTCTCGACCAGGTGCGTGCGGCCGAGGCCGAGCTGCGCGCGATCTTCGAGGCGACGCCGCTGCAGCGCAACGACTACCTCAGCGCAAAATACGCCGCCGATGTCTGGCTGAAGCGCGAGGATCTGACGCCGGTGCGCTCCTACAAGATCCGCGGCGCCGCCACCGCGATGCGCAAGGCGCTGGCCGCGGACCCGGGGCGGCGGCGCTTCGCCTGCGCCTCGGCGGGCAACCACGCCCAGGGCATGGCCTTCGCCTGCCGGCATTTCGGCGCGGAGGGGGTGATCTTCATGCCGGTCACCACGCCGCAGCAGAAGATCGACAAGACCCGGCAGTTCGGCGGCGGCGACGTCGAGATCCGGCTGGTCGGCGATTATTTCGACGACACATTGGCGGCGGCGCAGGCGTTCTGCGCGCAGAGCGGCGCGCTGTTCCTGCCGCCGTTCGACGACGCGGACGTGATCGAGGGACAGGCGACCTGCGCCACCGAGATCCTCGCGCAGCTGCCGGAGGGGGTGGCGGCCGACTATCTGGTGCTGCCGGTGGGCGGCGGCGGCCTCGCCTCGGGTTGCGTCGAGGTGTTCGCCGAGGACTCGCCGGGGACCGCGATGCGCTTCGTCGAGCCGGCCGGCGGACCGAGCCTGAAATGCGCGCTGGAGGCGGGCGAGCTGGTGACGCTGACCCAGGTCGACAACTTCGTCGACGGCGCGGCGGTGGCGCGGATCGGGGCGCTGAACTTCGCGGCGCTGCGCCGGTTCGCGGCCCGCGACGTGCTGATCGCGCCGGAGGACCGCATCTGCGGCACGATTCTGGAGATGCTGAACGTCGAGGGCGTGGTGCTGGAGCCGGCCGGGGCGCTGGCGATCGACGCGCTGCGCGATCTCGATCTGGCGGGCAAGGTCGTGGTCGCGGTGGTCTCGGGCGGCAATTTCGACTTCGAGCGGCTGCCGGACGTCAAGGAACGCTCGCTGCGCTGGGAGGGGCGGAAGAAATACTACATCCTGCGGCTGCCGCAGCGGCCGGGGGCGCTGCGCGAGTTCCTGAACGTGCTGGGGCCGCATGACGACATCTCGCGGTTCGAGTATCTGAAGAAGTCGGCGCGCAATTTCGGCTCGGTGCTGCTCGGGATCGAGAGCGCGTCGCGGGCGGATTTCGAGCTCCTGGAGGCGCGGATGGCCGCGGCGGGGTTCGGGTATCAGGACATCACCGACGACGCGGTGATCACCGGGCTGATCGTCTGACGCCCGCTCCGCCTGAGCGCCCGGGATCCGGCCCGGACCCGGATGCGGCCGGAGCGCGCGGTCGCCGCATTCGCTTCGCCGATTTGTCCGTCGACAAATCGGTGCGCGCCTGCCTGCCCCCGGCAGGCGCGATAGACGCGCCCGCCAGGCAGGCGCGCACCGATTGGAGACCGACGGGGAAGCCCGGCGCCCCTCGCCC
>CAYTMB010000144.1:0-6351 GCA_964438465.1 uncultured Rhodovulum sp.
TGCAGGAGGGCTGCGACAAGTTCTGCGCCTTCTGCGTGGTGCCCTACACCCGCGGGGCGGAAGTCTCGCGCCCCTCGGCGCGGATCGAGGCGGAGGCGCGGGCGCTGGTGGCGCGCGGGGTGGCCGAGATCACCCTGCTCGGGCAGAACGTCAACGCCTACCGCGACGCCGGGGGCGTCGGGCTGGCGGCGCTGGTGCGGCGGCTGGCGGCGATCGAGGGGCTGGCGCGGCTGCGCTACACAACCTCGCATCCGAACGACATGGGCGAGGACCTGATCGCGGCGCATGCCGAGGTCGCGGCGCTGATGCCGTTCCTGCACCTGCCGGTGCAGTCGGGCAGCGACCGGGTGCTGAAGGCGATGAACCGCCGGCATACCGCCGAGGCCTATCTGCGGCTGGTCGAGCGGATCCGGGCGGCGCGGCCGGACATGGCGCTGTCGGGGGATTTCATCGTCGGCTTCCCCGGCGAGACCGAGGCGGATTTCGAGGCGACGCTGGCGCTGGTCGAGGCGGTGGGCTACGCCCAAGCCTATTCCTTCGCCTATTCGCCGCGGCCCGGCACGCCGGCGGCGGACCGCCCGGAGGTGGCCGAGCCGGTCAAGGCCGAGCGGCTGCAGCGGCTGCAGGCGCTGCTGACCCGCCAGCAGGCGGCGTTCCAGGCGTCGATGGTCGGGCGGGTGCTGCCGGTGCTGGTGGAGAAGGCCGGGCGCGATCCGGGGCAGGTCGCCGGCAAGACGCCGTACCTGAACGCCGCGCATCTGGCGGGCGGGCCGGAGTTGATCGGCCGCATCGTGCCGGCGCGGATCACCGCGTCCTGGCGCAACTCGCTGGCGGCGGAGGCGGCGTAACACGCGGTTACGCCAGTCAAGGCATTGGAATAATTATATTATCTGCGTGCGCCTCGGGGGCGCGCCGGGCCCGGGCGCTCGTGACGCGGCGAAGAACACGGAGCGGCCTTTTGGCCGCGAGTCTTTTTCTCCCCGCCTGTTGGCGGGGCCCCTCGTCTGCTCGATAGATTTCAAACCTGAATGAAATCCGGGAAGGCGGCGGGGCGATGCGTCCTGCGCGCGAAGCCGGGGGCCGCGGTGGGCGTCGGATCGCAGCGTCTCCGCGCGGGCGCGGCGGCCGGTCCGGGTTCCAAGGCGCTTGCGCCACGGGGGCGGCTGGGGCAGTCTCGCGGGACGATCGCAACAGGCTCACGCCCGGAGGCCAATTGGCGCCCAACGCCCCTTCCCCCGCCTCCCATCCGGATGCCGTGTCCGACAGTGCGCTCCAGTTTCCCGACAACCGTCTGCTGATCGACCTGTGCGGCGAGCTCGACCGCAACATCGCCCAGGTCGAGGCGCGGCTGGGGCTGAGCATCACCCGGCGCGGCAACGAGCTGCGCCTGCACGGCGACGACTTCGCCCGCGCCGAGGCGGCGCGGGTGCTGAACGGGCTCTACGCCCGGCTGGAGCAGGGCCGCACGGTCGAGCCGGGCGACGTCGACGCCGCGATCCGGCTGGGGCCGGCGCCCAAGGCGCCGCGCGCCGAGACCCGGCCGGGGCCGGGGCAGCTCGAGATGTTCTCGGGCGAGCCGCTGGAGATCCGCACCCGCAAGAAGGTGGTCGAGCCGCGCACCGCCGCGCAGAAGGACTACGTCCGCCAGCTGTTCCGCAACGAGCTGGTGTTCGGCATCGGGCCGGCGGGCACCGGCAAGACCTATCTCGCGGTGGCCGCCGGGGTCGCGATGTTCATCGACGGCCATGTCGACAAGATCATCCTCTCGCGCCCGGCGGTGGAGGCGGGCGAGCGGCTCGGCTTCCTGCCCGGCGACATGAAGGAGAAGGTCGATCCCTACATGCAGCCGCTCTACGACGCGCTGAACGACTTCTTCCCGGCCCGGCAGGTGCAGAAGATGCTCGAGGAGAAGCAGATCGAGATCGCGCCGCTGGCCTTCATGCGCGGCCGCACGCTGTCGAACGCCTTCGTGGTGCTCGACGAGGCGCAGAACGCCACGACGATGCAGATGAAGATGTTCCTCACCCGGCTCGGCGAGGGCAGCCGGATGGCGGTGACCGGCGACGTCACCCAGATCGACCTGCCGCGCGGGGTGACCTCCGGGCTGGTCGAGGCCGAGCGCATCCTGCGGGGCGTCGAGGGCATCGGCTTCGCGCGGTTCACCGCGCAGGACGTGGTGCGCCACAGCCTCGTCGCGCGCATCATCACCGCCTACGAGAGCGCGCCGCGCCCGGAGGCCTGAGCGTGGCGGAGCCGGCGCCGCTGGTCGAGGTGGTGATCGAGGATCCGCGCTGGGAGGCGCTGGATCTGCCGGCGCTGGCCGAAAGGGCGGCGCGCGCGGCGCTGGCCGCGGCGGGCGGCGATCCGGAGGGGTCCGAGATCGGCCTGCTCGGCGCCGACGACGCCCGCATCGCCGCGCTGAACGCGGCGTTCCGCGGCAAGGCCGCGCCGACCAACGTGCTGTCCTGGCCTTCGGGCGAGGGGCCGGCGGCGCCGGGCGAGGCGCGGTTTCTCGGCGACCTCGCGCTGGCCTGGGAGACCTGCCGCGCCGAGGCCGAGGCGGCGGGGATCGCGCCGGCCGACCATGTGACGCATCTGGTGGTGCATGGCGTGCTGCATCTGCTCGGCCACGACCACGCGGACGACGCCGAGGCCGAGGCGATGGAGGCGCTCGAGACAAAAATACTTGCCAGCCTGGGCGTCGCGAATCCATATAGGGGATAGGAGCGCCCCTTGGGCGTCGTATCTGGACCTGCCCGATGGGCGAGAATGAAAGCGGGGCCGGCGAGACCGGCGACCGCGCCCCCGCTGGGGAAGAGGACGACAGTCCTGCGCGAGCCGGTTTCCTGACCCGACTCTTCCGCCGCGACGCGGCCGAACCCGACGCCGCCGAGCCGGCGCAGTCGCGCGATTCGGTGGCGGCGCAGGCGGGCGCCACCGAGATGATCCTCAACGTGCGGCGCATCCGGCGGATGCGGGTCGAGGACGTCGGCGTGCCGCGCGCCGAGATCATCGCGGCGCCCGACGACGCCACGCTCGAGGAGCTGGTCGCGGTGTTCCAGTCGAGCACGATGACCCGGCTGCCGGTCTACGCCGGCGCGCTCGACCAGCCGCGCGGGCTGGTGCATCTGAAGGATCTGGCGCTGCGCTACGGCTTCGGCGCCGGGGCCGGGGCGTTCGACCTAGCCGGGCTGCTGCGGCCGCTGCTGTATGTGCCGCCCTCGATGCCGATCGGCGTGCTGCTGCAGAAGATGCAGGCCGCGCGCATCCACATGGCGCTGATCATCGACGAATACGGCGGCGTCGACGGTCTGGTGACGATCGAGGACCTGATCGAGCAGATCGTCGGCGAGATCGGCGACGAGCACGACGAGGACGAGGGCGCGCTGTCCTCGCACGAGGGCGACGGCGTCTATGTCGCGCAGGCGCGCATGGACCTCGAGGATTTCGAGGCGCAGGCGAACGTGCGGCTGGTCGACGCCGAGCTGGCCGAGGAGGTCGACACGCTGGGCGGGCTGGTGATCCGGCTCGCGGGGCATGTGCCGGCGCGGGGCGAGGTGGTGATGCATCCCGAGGGCCACGAGTTCGAGGTGCTGGACGCCGATGCGCGCAAGGTCAAGCGCCTGCGCGTGCGCATCCGGCGGCCCGGCGATTCGGCGCCCGCGGCGGCGGCGGCGGAATAACGGACGGCATGATCGGCCCGGCCTCGCGGGTTCGCGCGCTCGGCGGCGCGCGGGCGCTGGCGCTGGCCGCGCTGGCGGGCGCGGCGCTGGCGCTGGCGCAGCCGCCGGTGGCTTTTCCCTTCGTGATCTTTCTCGCGCTGCCGCCGCTCATGTGGCTGGTCGACGGCGCGCGCGGTCCGCGCGCCGCCTTCGCGCGCGGCTGGGCGGCCGGGACCGGCTGTTTCGCCGCCGGCCTGTTCTGGATCGTCGAGCCGTTCCTGGTCGATCCGGAGCGGCACGGCTGGATGGCGCCCTTCGCGCTGGTGTTCATGGCGGGCGGGCTGGCGCTGTTCTGGGGCGCGAGTTTCGCGCTGGCGCGGGCGCTGTGGCGGCCGGGGTTCCGCCGGGTGCTGATCCTCGCCGCGGCCTGGACGCTGGCCGAGGTCGCGCGCGCGTATCTGCTGACCGGGTTTCCCTGGGGGCTGATCGCCTACGGCTGGATCGGGACGCCGGTGGCGCAGGCGCTGGCCGTGCTCGGGCCGCACGGGCTGGGGTTCCTCACGCTGGTGGCGGGCCTGTCGCTCGGAACCGGGCCGGGCCGGGCGGCCTGGGGCGGGGCGGGGCTGGCCGCGGCGCTGGTCGCGGCGGGCTGGCTGTTCGGGGCGCAGCGGCTGGCGGGCCCGGTCCCGCAGCGCGCGGATCCGGTGACGGTGCGGCTGGTGCAACCCGACATCGCCCAGCACCTGAAATGGCGCCCCGAATTGCAGCAGGAGTTCTACGACCGCCAGATCGCGGCGACGCTTGCGCCCGGCGATCCGCGGCCCGACGTGACGATCTGGTCCGAGACGGCGCTGCCCTTCGTGCTCGGCTATTCCGGCGACGCGCTGCCCGACCTCGCCGCGGCCGCGGCGCCTGAGGGCGTGGTCGTGCTCGGCCTCCGGCGGCTGGCGGCGGGGCCGGACGGCGATGTCTGGTTCAACTCGCTGGCGGTGCTGGAGCCCGGCGGCGCGCCGGCGGCGGTGTACGACAAGTACCGGCTGGTGCCGTTCGGCGAATACGTCCCCTTTGCGCGGACCATCGCGCGGCTGGGCCTGCCGCGGCTCGACACCCTGACGCTGAGCGGGTTCGCGCCGGGGGCCGGGCCGCGGCTGGTGTCGGTTCCGGGCCTGCCGCCGTTCCTGCCGCTGATCTGCTACGAGGCGATCTTTCCGCAGGGGATGCGCGCGCCCGAGGGCCGGGCCGAGTGGATCGTGCAGCTGACCAACGACGCCTGGTTCGGATCGCTGGCGGGGCCGTACCAGCACCTGGCGCAGGCGCGGGCGCGGGCGATCGAGCAGGGGCTGCCGCTGGCGCGCGCCGCCAACACCGGCGTCTCGGCGATGATCGATCCGTTCGGGCGGATCACGGCGTCGCTGCCGCTGGGGACGCAGGGCCATGTCGATGCGGCGCTGCCGGGTCCGCTCGCGCAGACGATCTATGCGCGAAGCGGGGATCTACCGCTTGTGGTGAGCATCCTAGCGGTATTGATATTAACTGCTTCAACTTTTAGCGGTAGCGTTTCTTCGGTCCTGCGCCGATAACTTGACCCGGGAGTGGTGGGTTCGTCCGACAAGGAACGACCGATACGGCCAGCGGATTGATTTTCGCGGCGCGATTGGTCGTGGGCGGCCCGATCTAGGGTATGAGGTGGCGCGTGTCGGTGACTGCAAGTGAGATCGACGCCCATGTCGGCCAGCGGCTGCGCGAGCGCCGCGAGGCGCTGGGCATCAGCCAGGGCCGGCTGGGGCGGCATCTGGGGCTGACGTTTTCGCAGGTCCAGAAATACGAGAAGGGCTCGAACCGCATCGGCGCCGGCCGGCTGTATCAGATCGCGGCGTTCCTCGGCGTTCCGCCCAGTCACTTTTTCGACGGGCTGACGTCCGGCGGGCCGACCGCAGGCAAGAACGGCGCCGTCGGCGGCGAGGAACTGCGGGTGCTCGGCACCGCTTTCACCGCGATTTCGGACGCGGGAACCCGCGCCTCGGTGCTCGCGCTGGTGAAGTCGCTGGCGGACGAGGACAGGATCCGGATGCGCCGCATCGAACAGTGACCGCGCCGGGGCCCGCCCGGGACTGCGTCGCCGCTGACCGCGCGGTCCGGCGTCTCGCGCGCCCCGGAGGCGGATGGGCGCTGCTTGGGGGCGGTGGCCGTGCGCGCCCGATCCTGATATTGAGGCAGCCGTGCGCGCGCTGATATGAGGGGCGGCGGCCGTGCGCGGCTCTGATATGACGCGGCGGCGGTCGGGCGCAGCCCCGAGGGCGGTCGGACGCCGATCGTGCCGGCGCGGGCGCGGCCTGGCTCGGGCGGGTCGGAGCGTTCCACCACGGCTCTCCGGGTCCGGGGTGGTTTTGGCGCACCGCAAGACGGTGGTTCCGACCACGGCGGGGCGATGGCGATCCTCGTCCGGTTGCGGGTCGGGAGTTGCGCAGGCCCGGATCGGTCGCAGGCGCGCGCCGGCGGCGGGACGCGCCGGAAACGGAGACGCCCGGCACAGGACCGGGCGTCGGGAAAGTCCTTCGGGCGGCGTCGGAGACCGGCGGCCCGGCCCGATCCGCGGTCTCATCGAGCTCCGGCTGATCGCCCCGGGGTCGGCGTGAGCCCGGATGAGGCCGGAGCGCGCGTCCTCCGCATTCGCTTCACCGATTTGTCC
>CAYTMB010000145.1:0-6335 GCA_964438465.1 uncultured Rhodovulum sp.
CGGTCGCCCGGAGCGCGTGAGCGCGCAGGGCGAGGGGCGCCACGCATCCCCGTCGCCCTCCAATCGGTGAAGCGAATGCGGCCACCGCCCGCTGCAAGCTCATCCGGATCCAGGCCGACCCCGAGGCGATCGGCCGGAACCCGTACGAGCCGCCGGATTCATCGCATCGCGCATATCTGGTCATGACAAGGCCCGCTGAAGTGGAAATCGCTTAACCAATGCGCGCCTTTCCGCCAAGGCCCGGCCCCCGGTCCGAAATATCCCTAGGCGGGGCGCGGGTTTGGACCTAGGGTCCGGCGTCATCGGCCGCCGCCAGCCGCACGACGGGATCTCGACATGTACCTGCCCGAAAACAACGCCCAGATGTTCGACATCCTGTCCGAACTGCGCCTGTACGCCCAGCTCAACGCCCTGCCCCGGCTGGCGGAGGAGCTGGACGACGCGCTGGTCGTGCTCGCGCTCGAAGAGCGCCGCAACGCCGAGGGCTCCGCGTCGAGGGCAGAAGACGCCCGCTAGCCGCCTCAGCGGGTGAGCTGAATCGACAGCTCGGTCAGCGCCGCCGCATCGCCCGGGCTGATCCGGCCCGGCCCGAGCGTCGCCTCGTGCAGGCGCGCCAGCCCCTCCTCGAGCGCCGCGATCTCGGTCTCGTTATAGTCGCGATCCGCCCGCGCGAAGCCGGCGATGCTGCGCGACCCCGAGCAGACCATCGAAATCGCCACGCCGTTCATCAGGCCGAAATCCTTGGCCGCCTCCATCACGCCGCCGCCGTCGATCGCCTCGAGGTCGGACCACAGGATCCGCCCGACGTTCTGCAAGCCCCAATGCGCCACCGGATCGTGCATCACCATGCCGGAGGCGGAATAGTGATCCATCCAGCGCCGCGCATAGGTCTGGAACATGTAGGTCGGGGTGGTGAAGCGGATGTGCAGCGCGATCGCGAACCCCGCAGGGCTTCGTCGATCGAGGTCGACCAGCAACGCGGCGACAATCGCCCTGTGCATCATTGGCTCGCTCTGCTCGCGATATGGTTGCACGGTCGTCACAAACGCCCTAGTGTCATGCTCAGAGAACAGTAGATGCTCGTGCGCGCACACGGAAGCGTTTCATTTTGGAACCAAAGATCTTATTGACATGAACGACTTACCGCCTCCAGGCGATTTCGGGGCGCTCGCCCGCGCAGGTTACTACCTGGCGATCCGAGTCCGCTTCGCCTTTCCCATGGTCGAGCACAACCATCTCCCGTCCGGCTGGGTGCGGGAGTACACGATCAGCGGCCTGATCGTGCACGATCCCGCGATGTCCTGGGCCTACCAGAACTGCGGCGCCGCGCGCCTGAGCGATCTGGCCGGGAACGACAGCCAGGGCGTGCTCGAGCTCGCCAAGAACCACGGGCTCGCCTACGGGGCGGTGGCGAGCTGCATCGACCCGGGCGACGCCGGCCAGCGCAGCTTCGGGGTGTTCTACCGCCGGGAACGTGAGTTTCTCCACTCGGAACTCGATTGGCTGAACGAATCGATAACCGCGCTGCATGCCGCGCACGCGCCGCCCAGGAACCTGACTTCCGCCGAACTGGAGACGTTGAGTCTGGTCAAGAACGGCCTCCTGATGAAGGAGATGGCATATCGGCTCGGCATCTCCGAAAGCGCGATCAAGCAGAGATTAAAGAGCGCGCGGGTCAAATTGAACGCCAAAACCGGATCGCAGGCTGCTGCGACTGCCGTAATGCTCGGCATGATCTGACTCGCGGCGGCTGATTTCTAGCCGCGCGGGCGGCCACGGTTGGGGCCCCGACGTACGACGACTATTAACAACACGCCGCCTACGGGCTTAGCTGCGCTCTCCACCAAGGAGAGTCAGACATGCACAATATCACCTTTGACTTCATGGGCCAGCATCGCCACGGCATGGCCTTCCACGAGTATCTGCGCCTGCGCAAGTTGTGTTTCGTCGATCTTCTGGGATGGGACATTCCGCACAATGACGACGTCGAGATGGACCAGTACGACAACCCCTGTTCGCACTATTCGCTGGCGGTCCACCGCGGCAGGGTGGTGGGCGGCGCCCGGCTGATGCCGACGACCGCGACCTGGGGCAGCCACACCTACATGCTGCGCGACGCGCTGCGCGGGCGGCTCGAGGACATTCCCACGCATATGATGGCCTCCGACATCGCCACCGGCGAGGTCTGGGAATGCACGCGCCTCGTGACCGCCGACAGCGTCGCGACCCAGGCCGAGCGGGCCGAATGCCTGTCCACGGTCATCGGCGGGGTGATCGACGTCGTGACCCGGCACGGCGGCAGCGAGGTGGTGTCGCTGACCCGGCCGCCGCTGGCGCGCGCGCTGCGCCAGCTCGGCTTTCCGGTCAGCCAGCATGGCGAGCCCTATGTCAACGAAACCGACGGCCACAAATACGCGGTGCTGCGGATGCCGGCCATGCGCATGCCGCGCAACATCGCCGCCGAATAGCCGGCCGGACGCCGATGCCGCGGCCCGCCGTCCCGGGCGGGCGGCGCCGGTCGTCGCCGGTTCCGCCCGCAGGCCCGCACGCCCGCAGATCCATGCATCTGTACAATTGTATAGCTTCCGTTCGCCGACCCGCACCGCCCTAATCGCGCCATCAGCAAGCGAGCAGCATCGAGCGGAAGCCGCCATGAAAACGCAGCCCACCCAAGGTCAGCCCCGCAGCGCGTCTCCGACCGCCGCCGAACTCGACGTTCGGGTCGGCAACCGGATCCGCGCGCGCCGCGAAGCCCTCCGCATCACGCAGAACCGCCTCGCGGCCCAGCTCGGCGTGACCTTCAGCCAGGTGCAGAAATACGAGAAGGGCTCCAACCGCATCGGCGCGGGGCGCCTCTACATCGTCGCGAGCTATCTCGGCGTGCCGGTGGAGTATTTCTTCGAGGGCGGCGCCGCGCCGCAGGGCGCGACCGCCAGCGGCCGCTCGATGTCGACCGGCGGCGAGCTCGCCCTGCTCCGGGACGCGTTCCTGTCGATCACCGACGCCGAGACCCGCGGCTCGGTGCTGGCGCTGGTGCGCTCGCTGGCCGCCTCGGCGGATCTCGCGAGCAAACCCCGCCAGAACGTCGCCTGATCCCGCGCTACGCGCCGCCGCGCTCCGCCCAGCGCCAGGGGACGAGGAACCCCGCCAGCGCCGCCCGGACCGCCTCGGCCTCGCCGGTCCCCTCCGGGCCGGGCGCAAGCTCGGCGACCAGCCCGAGCCGGCGGTCCTCGACCACCGCCCCCACCCGCGCGCCCAGCCCGGCCGCCTCCAGCGTCGCGTCGTAGACCCGCACGATCGCGCGCCGCCGCAGGTCGGGCTTGAACACCTTGCCCACCGCGGTCTTGGGCAGCGCCTCCAGCACCTCGACATGCCGCGGCATCGCCGCCGGCTCCGGCAGGTGCTCGGACAGGAACGCGAGCAGCGCCGCCGCGTCGGCGGTCGCGCCCGCGACCAGCTCGGCATAGACCGCCGGCGCCTCGCCGGAATGGGCGTCGGGCTGGCCGATCGCCCCGGCGAAGGCCACCGCCGGATGGCCCATCAGCGCCTCCTCGATCACCGCCGGGTCGATGTTGTGCCCGCCGCGGATGATCAGATCCTTCGCCCGCCCGGTGATCCACAGATACCCGTCCGCGTCCAGCCGCCCCAGATCGCCGGTGCGCAGATAGCCGTCCGGCGTCATCAGCCCGCGGTTCTTCTCCGCCTCGGCGTAGACCGGCGCGCTGACCCCGGGGTTCTTCACGCAGATCTCGCCGATCTCCTCGACGCCGCATTCGGCCAGCACCTCGCCCGCCGCGTCGCAGCGCCGGATGCGGATGTCGCAATACGGAAACGGCAGGCCCACGCTGCCGATCTTGCGCTCCCCGTAGGGCGGATTGATCGAGACGAGGCAGGTCGCCTCGGTCATGCCGTAGCCCTCGAGGATCTTCACCCCCGTCGCCGCCTCGAAGCGCTGGAACAGTTCGACCGGCATCGCCGCCGAGCCGGAGATCGCCAGCCGCAGCGTCGACACGTCGGCGTCGACCGGCCGCTGCATCAGCGCCGCCGCCGCGGTCGGCACGGTGATCAGGAAGCTCACGCGGTGCCGCGCGATCAGCTTCCAGAAGTTGTCCATCACGCCTTCGCCGCGATAGCCCTGCGGCGTCGGCATCACGAACTCGGCCCCCGACATCACGCAGGACATGAACACCGGATAGGCCGCCAGCACATGGAACATCGGCAGCGGGCACATCAGCACGTCGGTCTCGGTGAACATGTAGCTCATGCCGCACCAGCCGTTGTAGAGGATGCCGTGCGCGTCGTGCTGGGCGATCTTGGGCATCCCCGTCGTGCCGCCGGTGTGGAACGCCGCGCAGACCCGCTGCGGATCCGCCTCGGCGAAGTCGAGCCGGTCCGCGCGCGCGCCCGCCAGCGCCTTGCGGAAATCGAGCACCCGGGCCTTGTGCCGCACCTCGAGCTTCGGCCGCAGGAACGGCGCGATCCAGGCGAGCGGCGCCGCCAGATACCGCGCCAGATCGACCTGCAGCACCGCGGTCACCCCGGGCGCATGGATCAGCGCCGCCGCCACCCGCTGCGCCAGGTCGGTCTTGGGAAACGGCGCGAGGGTGATCACCACCTTCGCCCCCGTCTCCTCCAGCAGCGCGCCGATCTGCTCGGGCGCCAGCATCGCGTTGACCGGATGCACGATCCCCGCCGTCGCGCCGGCCAGCAGCGCGACCGGCGCCTCCAGCCCGTTCGGCAGCACATAGGCGACGGTGTCGCCCGGCCCGACGCCCAGCCCGCGCAGCAGGTTCGCCGCCCGCGTCACCTCGCCGAGCAGATCGGTCCAGGTCAGCGAGACCACCTTGTCCGCCGGCCCCGACTTCAGCTGGAACGTCACGGCCCGGCGCGCGCCATGCGCCGCCGCCGTCTGCTGCAGCTGCTGGTACAGCGTGCGCGCGGTCCAGCGCTCGTCGATCGACGCTTCGGCCTCGTAGGCCGCCTTGTCCGCCAGCGAGGTGATCTTCGGCATGGATGTCCTCCCGGCCGGGCGCGCGCCGCCCGGCGTTTTCTGCGATGATGCCGGCGGCGGCGCCCGGCCGCAAGACCCGCGGCCAGGAGCTGACGCGGCGTGACCTCGGCCCGCCTTGCGCAGCCCCGCCGTTCCGGGGGAGAATGCCGCCGCCCGGAAGGCCCGGCGCATTCGGGAAGGCGCATGTCATGAAATGGTCCGCGAAGATCGGACGCTTCGCCGGGATCGACGTCTATGTCCACGTCACGTTCCTCGCGCTGCTCGCCTATGTCGCCGCCACCGACTGGCGGCGCACCGGCTCGCTGACCGGCGTCGCCTTCGGGCTCGGCGTCGTGCTGATGCTGTTCGTCTGCGTGCTGCTGCACGAATACGGCCACGCGCTGACCGCGCGGCGCTTCGGGATCGGCACAAGGCACATCACGCTGCTGCCGATCGGCGGCGTCGCGGTGCTCGAGGACATGCCCCGCGACCCGCGCCAGGAGGTGCTGGTGGCGCTGGCGGGCCCGGCGGTCAACTTCGCCATCGCCGCGGCGGTCTACGCGATCATCGTCGCGCAGGGCGGCCAGCCCTTCGCCGCCTTCACCGGCGATCTCGGCCGGATGGGCCTGCTGCCGAGCCTGCTCGGCGCCAACCTGCTGCTCGGCGTCTTCAACCTGCTGCCGGCCTTCCCGATGGACGGCGGCCGGGTGCTCCGCGCGGCGCTCAGCTTCCGCATGGACCGGGTGCGCGCCACCCGGATCGCCGCCACGGTCGGCCAGGCGCTGGCGGTCGGGCTCGGGCTGGTCGGACTGAACGGCAATCCGGTCCTGCTGCTGATCGCCGTGTTCGTCTGGCTCGCCGCCCGCGCCGAGGCCAATGCGGTCGAAGCCGAGACCCGCCTCGCGCGCCAGCCCGCCGCCCGCGCCATGATCACCGAGTTCCGCACCCTCTCGCCGCAGGCGCCGCTGGCCCAGGCGATCGATTTCACCCTCGCCGGCAGCCAGAAGAGCTTCCCGGTCGTGGCGGAGGACGGCCGCGTCGTCGGCCTGCTCACCCAGGGCGCCGTCCTGCGCGGGCTGCGCGACCACGGGCCGTCCGGCCGCGTCTCGGAGGTGATGGAGCCGGTCGCCACCGCCGACATCCGGGCGACGCTCGGCCAGCTGCTCGGCGACCTCGACGCCCGCGGCGCCGGCCTCGTCTGCATCCTCTCCGAGGGGCGGCTGGTCGGCCTCGTCGACCTCGACAACATCGCCGAGTTCCTGCGCATCCAGGCGGCGCTGGGGCGGCGCTGATGCTGGAGCTGCTCACCGCCGCCGAGATGGGCCGCGCCGACCGCCTCGCCATC
>CAYTMB010000146.1:0-4189 GCA_964438465.1 uncultured Rhodovulum sp.
TCCTCGGCGCGGCCCTGCATCTCCATCACATGCGCCACCGCGTGATGCGCCCAGGCGTCGCGCGGCTCGGCGTCGATCGCCTCGCGCCCCGCCGCCTCGGCGCGGGCGTAGTCGCCGGCCTCCTCCAGCCCGAAGGCGAGCATCCCGAGCACCGCCGACCGGCCGGGGGCGTCGGCCGGCCACAGCGGCAGCGCCCGCGCGATGCGGTCGCGCAGGGCGCGGGCGTCGGCGCGGTAGAAGTCCATCAGATGCCCGACCTGCAGCGCCGCGAGGTCGCGCGGCCAGATCAGCGAATGCCGCTCCAGCGCGTCGGCGGCGCGGGTCCATTCGCCGGCGAGCAGCAGGTCGAGCGCCGCGACATGGCCGCGCTCGCGCTCGGTCATCGGCAGGTCGCGCGCGGCGTCGACCATCGCCCGCGCCGCAGCCGCCGCCTCGGGCTCGGTGGCGAGCGCGTAGAGATGCGCCTTGAGCAGCCGGGCCATCACGAAGCCCGGCGCCGCCGCGATCGCGCTGTCGAGCTCGCCGACCGGGTCGCCGCGATAGATGTTGAAAGCGAAGGCGCCGGCCTCGTAATGCGCCAGCGCCGCGGCCGTGGCGCCGCTCAGCGGGTGGTCCTGCGGGTCGCGCAGCATGGCCTCGTCCCCCCGGTTCGATCCCCCGCAGACTAACACGCCGGCCGCGGCGCCGCCAATCGCCGCCCGCGCCGTCGCGCGGCCTCAGGATCCGACGCGGGCGAGGATCGCGGCGTGGAGCGCGGGGCCGGCGACGATCAGGCCGGGGATTTGCGGATGCGGGTTGTTGTAGACCGCCGGCGCGCCGGTGCGGTCGCTGACCACGGCGCCGGCCTCGCGCGCGATCAGGTCGCCCGCCGCCACGTCCCATTCCCAGGCGTCGCGAAAGCTCAGCATCGCGTCGAACCGGCCCTCGGCGGCGAGGCACAGCCGGTAGGCGAGCGAGGGGCGCATGTGCCGCTCCAGCCGCGGCGCGTCGCCGCGCCAGTGCCGCGGGTCGAGCTGCGCCGCGTTGGCGAGCACCCGCGCGTTCTCGAGATCGGCGCGCGGGCTGACGCCGATCGGCGCGCCGTTGAGCCAGGCCCCGCCGCCCTCGTCGGCGCAATAGGTCCGCTCCAGCATCGGCAGGTGCACGACGCCCGCGACCACCCGTCCGTCCTCGACCACCGCCAGCGACTGCGCCCAGGTCTTCTCGCCGGCGATGAACGCCCGGGTGCCGTCGATGGGATCGACCACGAACACCCGCCGGGCGTCGAGCCGGTCGGGCGCGTCCTCGGTCTCCTCGGACAGCCAGCCGTAGCCGGGGCGCGCGCGCGTGAGTTCGGCGCGCAGCATCCGGTCCACCTCGAGATCGGCGGCGGTGACCGGGCCGCCGCCGTCCGGCTTCTCCCAGATGTCGGGCGAGGCGCCGAAATGGCGCCGCGCGATCTTGCCGGCGGCCAGCGCCGCCTCGGTCAGCAGCGCGAGGTCACGCCCCGGCAATGACCAGGCCTTCGACCAGCAGGCTGGGGACCACCCGGCTCAGATGGGTCCGCGCGTCGTTGGCCGCCACCAGCGAGGCCAGCATCGGCCGCAGGTTGCCGGCGATGGTGCATTCGTTGACCGGCCGGACCACCTCGCCGTTCTCGACCCAGAAGCCGCTGGCCCCGCGCGAGTAGTCGCCGGTGGTGGCGTTGATCGAGGCGCCGATCAGGCTGGTCACGATCAGCCCGGTCCCCATCCGCGCGATCAGCTCGTCGCGGGTCGCGGCGCCCTGCGTCAGCGCGAGGTTGCCGGCGGAGGGGCTCGGCGGCGAGCCGGTCCCGCGCGCGGCGTTGCCGGTCGAGGGCAGGCCGAGCTGGCGGCCGGTCGCGAGGTCGAGCGTCCAGCCGGTCAGCGCGCCGCCCGCGACCAGTGCGCGTCGCGCCGTCGGCAGGCCTTCGGCGTCGAACGGGCGCGAGCCGGCGACCCGCGGGCGGAACGGATCCTCGATCAGGTCCATGTCCGCGGGCAGCACCTGCTCGCCGAGCGCGTCCTTCAGCCAGCTCGCGCCGCGGGCGATCGCGGTCCCGTTGATCGCGCTGACCAGATGCCCGATCAGCGAGCCGGCGATGCGTTCGTCGAACAGCACCGGATAGGCGCCGGTCGGCGGCCGCGAGGGGCCGGCGCAGGCGACGGCGCGCTCGCCGGCGAGGCGGCCGATCTCCTCCGGGGACTGCAGGTCGGCGCCGTGGCTGCGCGAATCGAACGCGTAGTCGCGCTCCATCCGCAGGCCCTCGCCGCTGATCGCCACCGCCTGGATCGAATGCCCGGTGCGCGCATAGCCGCCGGAGAACCCGTTCGATGCGGCCAGATGCATCGCGCTCGACTGCCAGCCGGCGCCGGCCGCGTCCATCTTGCTCACGCCCGGCACGGCCAGCGCCGCGGCTTCGGCCGCGCGCGCCGCGGCTTCCAGCGCGGCGGGACTCGGCGCCGGCGCCTCGTCGTAGAGATCGAGCGCCGTGACGTCCCAGTCCCGCGCCAGCTGGCCCGGATCGGCGAGGCCGCACCAGGGGTCCTCCGGCGCCTCGCGGGCCATCGCGACGGCGCGTTCGGCCATCGCGGCGATGGTGTCGGGGCGGATGTCGCTCGACGAGACGCAGGCCTGGCGGCGGCCGATCAGCACCCGCAGGCCGATGTCGACGCCCTCGGCGCGCTCGGCCTGTTCGAGCGCGCCGCCGCGCACCTCGATCGACAGGCTGTCGCCGGCCGCGGCGACGGCGTCCGCCGCCTCGGCCCCGGCCTTGCGGGCGGCGTCGAGCAGCTGGGAGGTCAGTCCTTCGAGATCGCGGGCCATGATGGCGAACATCCTGTGGGTCGCCGGGCGGCCGGCCCCGATGCCGGCGGCGGGCGGCGTGAAAATCCAGATCCGTCTCAGGTCCGCTACCTAGGATGATCGCGGGCCTTGCACAACCGGCCAGCGGCCCGGACGCGACCCGGACGCAAATACTTGCGTTTCCGGCCCCGAGCGCCTTTGATCCGCGCAAGGCGCGATGCGCCGCCGAGGGGGGAATTCGACATGGGCCTGCTCACCGGCAAGACCGTCATCATCACCGGCGCCAGCCGCGGCATCGGCGCGGCCGCCGCCGCGGCGATGGCGGCCGAAGGCGCGAACCTGATGCTGCTGGCGCGGGGATCGGCCGAGATCACCGCGCTGGCGACGCGGCTGCGCAAGGCCGGCGTCGCAGCCGAGGCGATGACCTGCGACGTGGCGAGTTTCGGCCAGGTCCAGGCCGCCGTCAGCCGCGCCGCCGACGCCTTCGGGCGGGTGGACGCGCTGATCAACAACGCCGGGGTGATCGAGCCGATCGGGCCGCTGTCGCGCGCCGATCCCGAGGCCTGGGGCGCGGCGGCGGACATCAACTTCAAGGGCGTGTTCCACGGCCTGCGCGCGGCGCTGCCGCTGATGCGCGGGCAGGGCGCGGGGGTGATCGTGAACCTCGGCTCGGGCGCCGCGCACAACCCGCTGGAGGGCTGGAGCCAGTATTGCGCCGCCAAGGCCGCGACCTGGATGCTGACCCGCTGCGCGCATCTGGAGAACAAGGGCCAGGGCGTGCGGGTGTTCAGCCTGTCGCCGGGCACGGTGGCGACCGACATGCAGCGCAAGATCAAGGCGAGCGGGATCAACCCGGTCAGCCAGATGGACTTCTCCCAGCACGCGCCGGTCGAGGCCCCGGCGCGGGCGCTGGTTTGGCTCTGCACCGATGCCGCGGCCGAGTTCGCCGGTCAGGAGATCTCGCTGCGCGACCCGGAGATGCGCGCCCGGATCGGGCTGGACTGAGGCCGGCGGCGCCTCTCGGGGTGGGCGGCGATCCCGAGGCGCTGGTGATCGGCGCCGGTCCGGCCGGGCTGATGGCCGCCGAGGCTTTGGCCGCGGCGGGGCGGCGCGTGCTGGTCGCCGAGGCGATGCCCTCGATCGGGCGCAAGTTCCTGATGGCCGGCAAGTCGGGGCTGAACCTGACCCGCGACGAGGATCCGGCCGCCTTCGCCGCGGCCTATGCCGAGGGCGGCGACTGGCTCGCGCCGATGCTGGCCGAGTTCGGGCCGGCCGCGGCGCAGGACTGGGCGCGCGGGCTCGGGATCGAGGTCTTCACCGGCAGTTCGGGGCGGGTGTTCCCGGTCGGCATGAAGGCCTCGCCGCTGCTGCGCGCCTGGGCCGG
>CAYTMB010000146.1:4289-6335 GCA_964438465.1 uncultured Rhodovulum sp.
CTCGACCTCGCGCCCGACCGCAGCGCGGCGGCGCTCGCCGAACGGCTGGCCCGGCCGCGCGGCGGGGCCAGCCTGAGCAACCACCTGCGCAAGGCGCTGGGCCTCAGCCCGGTCAAGATCGCGCTGCTGCGCGAATGCGCGCCCGGGGCGCTGGCCTCGCCGGAGGCGACGGCGCGGGCGGTCAAGGCGCTGCCGCTGGCGCTCTCCGGGCCGCGGCCGCTCGACGAGGCGATCTCGACCGCGGGCGGGCTGCCGCGGGCGGCGCTCGACGATGCGCTGATGCTGCGCGCGCGGCCGGGGGTGTTCGCGGCTGGCGAGATGCTCGACTGGGACGCGCCGACCGGGGGCTATCTGCTGACCGCCTGCCTCGCCACCGGTCTGCGGGCGGGGCGCGGCGCGGCCGGCTGGCTGGCGCGCTGAGATCGCGTTGACGGCCCGGCGCGGGTTTGCGAGGGTCGCGGCCGGCCAAGCCGCGAGGACCGGATGAGCGACGACCCCTATGCCGCGCTGGGACTGAAGAAGACCGCCAGCGCCGACGACATCCGCAAGGCCTACAAGCGGATCGCGCGCGAGAGCCATCCCGACCTGAACCCCGGCGACCCCAAGGCCGAGGCGGGGTTCAAGGCGGCCTCCGCGGCCTACGACCTGCTGAAGGACGCCGACAAGCGCGCGCGCTTCGACCGGGGCGAGATCGACGCCAGCGGGCAGGAGCGGCCCGAGCGCAAGTTCTACCGCGAATACGCCGAAGGCCCGGAGGCGACCTATCACACCGACCGCGGCTTCGAGGACATCGACCTGTCGGGCGTGTTCAGCGACCTGTTCGGCCGCCGCGCCGGCGGTGGCGGTGGCGGTGGCGGGCGCGGCGGCGGCGGGCGCGGCGGCGGGGCCGACGGCTTCGCGATGCGCGGGCAGGACCTGCATTTCACGCTCGAGATCGGCTTTCTCGACGCGGTCTACGGCGCGCAGACCCGGGTGACGCTGCCCGGCGGCGGGCCGCTGGAGGTCTCGATCCCGCAGGGCGTGCAGGACGGCCAGACCCTCCGCCTCCGCGGCAAGGGCGCCCCGGGCCTCGGGTCGGGGCCGCCGGGCGACGCGCTGGTGACGATCACCGTCGCGGCGCATCCGCTGTTCCGCCGGATCGGCGACGACATCGAGATCGAGCTGCCGATCACCCTCGACGAGGCGGTGCTGGGCGGCAAGGTCGCCACCCCGACCATCGACGGGCCGGTGAACCTGACCATCCCGAAGGGCGTCAGCTCGGGCCGGGTGCTGCGGCTGCGCGGCAAGGGCGTGAAGCGCGGCGACAAGCGCGGCGACCAGCGGGTGACGCTGAAGATCGTCAGCCCGCCGGGGATCGATCCCGAACTGGAGGCGTTCTTCCGGACCTGGCGGGAGGGCCACGGCTATGATCCGCGCAAGGGGATGACGTGATGGCGACGCATTACTACAGCGAGACCGAGGTGGTGGCCCGGGTGGACGGGATGACCGTGGCGCGGCTGCGGTCCTTCGTCTCGGCGCGCTGCCTCGCCCCGGTCGAGCGCGAGGGGCGGCTCGCCTTCGCCGAAGCGGATCTCGCGCGGGCGCGGCTGCTGGCCGAGCTGGGCCGCGACTTCGAGCTCGACGAGGAGGCGGCGGCGCTGGTGATCTCGCTGGTCGACCAGATCCACGGGCTGCGCCGCCGGCTGCGCGACCTCGGCGCGGCGCTGGAGGCCGAGCCGGAGGAGGTCCGCGCCCGGCTGCGCGCGCGGCTGACCGGCCCGCCGGGCTGATATGATACGATCTCCGGGCGCTCCCTCTCCGGTCCGGCCCCAGAGGCCGGACCTGTCGCAGCGCTTCCGGGGGGGCGCCCCGAACCGGCAGAAGCGACGCACTGCGTCGCGCCGGTTCGTCGGCTGGAGCGCGTGAGCGCGGAAGCCGAGGGGCCATCCGCTGCCCCAGCGCCGGGCAAATCGGCGCGCGCCTGCCCGGCGGCGCGGTAACGCGCCTGCCCGGGGCGGGCAGGCGCGTGCCGAGGTCCAAACCGGGTACATAGGTTACAGGTCTGAC
>CAYTMB010000147.1:0-6304 GCA_964438465.1 uncultured Rhodovulum sp.
GCGTGGACTTGCCGCAGCCCGAGGGGCCGACGATGACGATGAACTCGCCGTCGGCCACGTCGATCGAGACGCCGTGGATCACCTCCGATCCGGCGTAGCTCTTGCGCACGTCGTTCAGCGAAATCGTCGCCACGCGGCTATTTCTCCTGTTCCACGAGGCCCTTCACGAACCAGCGCTGCATCAGCACGACCACCAGGATCGGCGGCAGGATGGCGAGCATGCAGGTCACCATCACCAGGTTCCAGGGCGTGTCGGCATCGGCGAAGGAGATCATCTTCCTGAGCGCGATGACGATGGTGTTCATCGAATTCGAGTTGGTCACCAGGAGCGGCCAGAGGTACTGCGTCCAGCCATAGATGAACAGGATGACGAACAGCGCCGCGATGTTGGTCGCCGACAGCGGCAGCAGGATGTCCCTGAAGAAGCGCCAGGGCCCGGCGCCGTCCACCCGCGCCGCCTCCAGCAATTCGTTCGGGATCGTCATGAAGAACTGGCGGAACAGCAGCGTCGCGGTCGCCGAGGCGATCAGCGGCAGGATCAGCCCGGCGTAGGTGTCGATCAGCCGCAGGTCGACCATCACCTTGTAGGTCGGCAGGATGCGCACCTCGACCGGCAGCATCAGCGTGATGAAGATCAGCCAGAAGAACGCCATCCGCATCGGGAAGCGGAAGAACACCATCGCATAGGCCGAGGCGATCGAGATGATGATCTTGCCCACCGCGATCCCGAGCGCGACCACCGTGGTGTTCCACAGCAGCCGGTCCACCCCGACGCCGCCGATCCGCGACACGCCGCCCGACAGCGCCTCGCGGTAGTTCGCCGGTCCCTCGCCGCCGGGCAGCATCGGCAGCGGCGGGCGCAGGATGGTCTGCAGCGTATGCGTCGAGGCGACGAAGACGTACCAGATCGGAAAGGCGACGATCACCACCCCGAGCACCAGCAGCAGATGCGCCATCACCCGGCTCGAGCTTTTCTCGCCGATCATCGCCGTTCAGCCATAATGCACCCGCCGTTCGATGTAGCGGAACTGGAACGCGGTCAGCGCGATCACGATCACCATCAGGATCACCGACTGCGCCGCCGAGGAGCCGAGCTGCAGGTTCACGAAGCCGTCGTTGTAGACCTTGTAGACCAGCGTCTCGGTCGCCTTGCCCGGCCCGCCGCCGGTGACCGCGTGAATGATCCCGAAGGTGTCGAACAGCGCGTAGACCGAATTGACCACCAGCAGGAAGAACGTCGTCGGCGCCAGCAGCGGGAACACGATGGTCCAGAACCGCCGCGCGCTCCCTGCCCCGTCGATAGCCGCGGCTTCGAGCAAGGATCGCGGAATCGCCTGCAAGCCCGCGACGAAGAACAGGAAATTGTAGCTGATCTGCTTCCACGACGCCGCGGCGACGATCAGCCCCATCGCCTGCCCGCCGTTCAGCAGCGGGTCCCAGTTCACCCCGATCTGGCGCAGCGGCCAGGCCAGCGTGCCGAAGGACGGGTTGAACATGAACAGCCACAGCATCCCGGCGATGGCCGGCGCCACCGCATAGGGCCAGATCATCAGCGTGCGGTAGAACCCCCGGCCGCGCACCACCTTCTCGGCCTGCACCGCCAGCAGCAGCGCGATCCCCATCGAGATCACCACGGTCAGCACCGAGAACACCACCGTCACCCGGATCGAGTTCAGATACGCCGGATCGGCGAGGATGCGCCGGAAGTTGGCGAGGCCGACGAAGCTCGACCGCAGCCCGAAAGGGTCCTCGCGCAGCGTCGACTGGCGCAGCGCCTGGATCGCCGGCCAGTAGAAGAACACCAGCGAGATCGCGAGCTGCGGCGCGACCAGCAGGTAGGGCAGCAGGCGGTGGGGGAAGACGGCGCGGTTCATCGAGGGCGTCCGGCCGCCCGCGCGAGGCGGGCGGCCAGCTCGTCCGTCACTGGCCGAGGGCCTCGCCGATCGCCTCGTCGCCGCGGGCGAGCGCGTTGTCGAGCGCCTGCTGGGCGGTCTGCTCGCCGGCGAGCATGCGTTCGAACTCCTCGTTCTGGATGTCGCGCAGCTGCGGCAGGTTCACCATGCGCACGCCCTTGGAGTTCTCCGTCGGCGGCTTGCCCATCATCTGGGTGATCGGCGTCTCGCGGCCGGGGTTCGCCTCGTAGAAGCCCGAGGCCCTGGTCGCGTCGTAGGCCGCCAGCGTCACCGGCAGGTAGCCCGAGGTCTGGTGCAGGTATTCCTGCACGTCGGTCTGCGACAGGTAGTCGAAGAACGCCGCGACCCCGGCGTAGGTCTCCGGCGACTTGTTCCCGAACACCCAGAGGCTGGCGCCGCCCGGGATGGTGTTCTGCGGCGCGCCGGCGGCGGCGCTGTCATAGGGCAGCTGGCCGATGCCGTAGTTCATGCCCGAGTTCACGATGTCGCCGAGTCCGCCCGAGCTTTCGGTGAAGATGCCGCATTCGTTGGCGAGGAAGATCTGCTTGGCCTCCGAGGTGCGGCCGCCGTACTTGAACACGCCGTCCCGGGCGAGGTCGGCGATCGCCTGGAAATGCTCGACGAAGACCGGCGCGTTGATCCGCAGCTCCGGCCGGCCCTCGGCGAGGCCGTTCTCGTTGCTCGCATAGGACACGTCGTTCCAGGCCGCGAAATTCTCGAGATGGATCCAGGTGAGCCAGGTCGAGGTGTAGCCGCAGGGCGCGGCGCCGCTGTCCTTGATCTGCCGCGCCGCCGACCAGACCTCGTCCCAGGTCTTGGGCGGGTTGTCGACGTCGAGCCCGGCCTTCTCGAAGATGTCCTTGTTGTAGTAGAGGATCGGCGACGAGGAATTGTACGGGAAGGACAGCATCGTGCCGTCCGGCTTCGAGTAGTAGGCGACGATGCCGGGCAGGTACTGGCTCTTGTCGAAGGTCATGCCGGCCTCGGTCAGCACGTCCGCCACCGGCTTGATCGCGCCCTCGGCGGCCATCATCACCCCGGTGCCGACGTCGAACACCTGCATGATGTCGGGGGCCTGCCCGGCGCGGAAGGCGGCGATGCCGGCGTTCAGCGTCTCGGGATAGGTGCCCTTGAACACCGGCGCGATCCGGTAGTCGGACTGGCTGGCGTTGAAGTCGGCGGCGATCTTCTCGACCACCTCGCTGTTGGCGCCGGTCATCGCGTGCCACCAGCTGATCTCGGTCTGCGCCGCGGCGGGCAGGGCTGCGGCGAGGGCGGCGACGGCCGCGGCGGAGGCAAGGATTGGTCGTAGGTGCATTGGTCTCTCCCCATAACGACAGATCGTAAGGTCCGGGGTTTCCCGATACCCGCGCCGCGTGACGGTAAGGCGACACTCGCCCCCGCCGCCCGCACCGCCGACTGCTGCGGGGATGCTCAGCCTTTTTGGCGAGGCTCGCAACACTCAATCTCCGCGCAGGCCCCGCCGCCCCGGTCCACCGCGGCCTTTGACGCGGGAAACCGCCGCGCTAGACTGACGAGGAGGACCGGGAGGGCGGGCGAATGGCCGGCGGATGGGCGCGCGACGGCGCGGTGAACGAACAGATCGACGCCTCGATCGAGGACGAGCTCACGCGGATGCGGGCGCGGCGCGCCCCGGTCGGCGACAGCCGGACGCATTGCGCCGAATGCGAGGAGCCGATCCCCGAGGCGCGCCGCCAGGCCCTGCCCGGGGTGAAGCTCTGCATCGACTGCCAGCAGGCCCGCGACGCCCGCCCGACGCAGCGCGGCGGGATCAACCGGCGCGGCTCGAAGGACAGCCAGCTGAAGTGAGCCGCGGGAGGCGTCGTTCGTGTCGCGGCCGCGCGGAGGCGTGACCGCGCCCGTGAAGGGCGCGTCAGGCCGCCTGCGCGAAGAAGGTCACCCGGTTGCGCCCGGTGTCCTTCGCCGCATAGAGCGCCGAATCGGCGCGCTTGATGATCGCCTCGGCGTCGGCGTCGGCCGCCCCCGCGATCGCCACGCCGACCGAGACCGTCACGTCGATGGCCCCGCCCGGAACCGGGAACGGCGTGTGCTCGACCGCCCGGCGGATGCGCTCGGCCGCCTGGGCCGCCGCGGCGTGGTCGATGTCGGGCATCGCCACGAAGAACTCCTCGCCGCCGAACCGCGCCACCAGATCGACCCCGCGGATGTTCTCCTGCAACCGCCGGCTGAATTCGCGCAGCACCGCGTCGCCGGCGTCATGGCCGAAGCGGTCGTTGATCGACTTGAACTTGTCCAGGTCGATCATCATCACCGCAAACACCCCGTCGGTCTCCCGGGCGCGCTCCATCACCCGCAGCATGTGCTGGCTGGCGTAGCGGCGGTTGTAGATGCCGGTCAGCGGGTCGATCACCGCCATCTTCAGCCCGTTGCGGACATTGCTCCGCAACCGGTCGGAATAGCGCTTGCGCCGCAGCTGCGAGCGGATGCGCACGGTCAGCTCGTTCACGTCGAACGGCGCCTCGATGTAGTCCGACGCCCCCAGATCGAGCCCCTTGGCCGCCGCCTGCACGTCGCCGTTCTCGACGACGAGGATCACCGCCGACTGCCGGGTCTCGGGCCGCGCCCGCAGCGCCGACACCAGCCGCAGCCCGTCGCCGCCCTCCATCAGCCGCTGGTGCACCACGAAACAGTCGGGCAGCTCCAGCCGGGCGAGGTTCAGCGCCTCGCGCTCGGAATAGGTCACGATCGTCGACAGGTTCAGCCGCGCCTGCAGCTCGCTGGCCCAGGCGGCGCCCGCGGTCAGGCAGGGCGGCGCCAGCAGGATCGAGCCGCCGGCGTCGAGCTCGATCTCCTGCTCGGTGACGAAATCGGTCAGCCCCAGCTCGCGCGAGGTGAGGTCGCGCAGCCGCAGCTCGTCGAACATCATCTTCATCCGCATCAGGTTGCGCACCCGCGCGAACAGCGCCAGGTCGTTGAAGGGCTTGGACAGGAAATCGTCCGCCCCGGCCTCCAGCCCGCGGATCCGCTCCTCCGGCGTGTCCAGCGCGGTGACCATGATCACCGGGATATGCGCGGTCTCCTCGTCGGACTTGAGCTTGGCGCAGACCGCGAACCCGTCTATGTCGGGCATCATGACGTCGAGCATCACCATGTCCGGCTGTTCGGAGCGCGCCATCTCCAGCGCCTGCCGGCCGTTCTCGGCGACGACCACGTCGTAATAGGCGGAGGACAGCTTGGCGCGCAGCAGGAGCCGGTTGGTGGCCACGTCATCGACGACCAGTACCCGACCCGACATCCGTCACCCTCCCTTTGGAGCGTTCTTTTTCTGCACTGCTGACTTGCCGGGACCTTAGATCGGAATGTGTTAACGATTGGTTTAGCGGCGCCCCCACGAGGCCGAGAGAACGGAATGAAACAGGAACAGGCGATCGAGCTCGCCCAGCGCGCGCTGATCTGGCTGGCGGGCGAACCCGACGCGCTCGGCGGCTTTCTCGCGGCCAGCGGCGCGGGGGCGGCCGAGGTGCGCGCGCGCGCCGCGGACCCCGAATTCCTCGGCTTCGTGCTCGAGCACCTGCTGCAATCGGACGCGCTGGTGCTCGCTTTCGCCGAGGACGCCGGCCTGCCGCCCGACCTGCCCGCGCGCGCCCGCGCGGCGCTGCCCGGCGGCGACGCCCCGGACTGGACCTGAGGCGCGCATGCCGGCGCCCGAACCGCTGCGCGGCCTCGTCTTCGACAAGGACGGCACCCTGTTCGATTTCCAGGCGACCTGGGGGATCTGGTGCGCCGGCTTCATCGCCGAGCTGGCGCCGGCGGCGCCCGGGCGCGCGCAGGCGCTGGCCGACGCGCTCGCGTTCGACCTCGCAACCGGGCGGTTCCGGCCCGACAGCCCGGTGATCGCCGAGACGATGGAGTTCGTCGTCGAGGCGGTCCACCGCACCCTGCCCGGCCTCGACGAGGGCTGGCTGCGCCGGCGCATCCTCGACAGCACCGCCGCCGCGCCGCAGGTCGAGACCGCGCCGCTCGGGCCGCTGCTCGACCGGCTGCGCGCGGCGGGCCTGCTGCTCGGCCTCGCGACCAACGACGCCGAGGCCCCGGCGCGCGCGCATCTCGCGCGCGCCGGCGTGCTCGACCGCTTCGCCTTCGTCGCCGGCTACGACAGCGGCCACGGCGCCAAGCCGGGGCCGGGCATGCCCGCCGCCTTCTGCCGCGCGACCGGCCTCGCGCCGGCGGCCTGCGCGATGATCGGCGACAGCGCCCACGACCTCGCCAGCGGCCGGGCGGCGGGCATGCGCACGGTCGCGGTGCTGACCGGAACCGCGACGACCGACGACCTCGCGCCCTACGCCGACGTGGTGCTGGCCGACATCGCCGGCCTGCCCCGCTGGCTCGGCCTGCCGACCGGCTAGGCC
>CAYTMB010000148.1:0-6221 GCA_964438465.1 uncultured Rhodovulum sp.
CCGCCACCGCGGGGTCGAGGCTCGGGACGCGGCTGAGGCGGAGCACGATCGACTGGGCGAAGGTCCGGTCGAGCCGCTCCAGCACGCTGGCGGCGGTCTCGGGGCGCATCTCGCTGACGATGACGGCGGCGGTCTGCGGGTGTTCGGCGGCGAGGAAGCTCGCCATCGCGGCGACGGGGGTGTCGTTCAGCCGGTCCCAGACGCTGCGCGGGGCGCCCTGCCCGCCTTCGAGCAGCCGGGTGACCTCGGTGTCGTCGAGCACCGCGCCGAGCAGCTTGCGCGCGGCCTTGGCGCCGCCCGCGAGGTCGGGGCCGGCGGTCAGGGCTTCGAGGAATTCCACGATCACCGCGTCGAGCACCTCCTGGCGCACCTTGCCGAGGCCGTTGAGCGTGCGCGCGAACCGCATGAGGTCGGGCTCGGCGAGGCCGCGCAGGACGGCGGCGCCGATCTCCGGGCCGATGGCGGTCAGGATGATCGCGGCCTTTTCGATCGGCGACGGGATCTGGTCGGGCCGCAGCGCCGGCGCCGGCGGGCGGGCCTTGTCGCGGCCCCGCGTGACGAGAGCGCCGTCGCTCATGGCGCGTAGCTGCGCACCAGCGCGCCGGCGAGCAGGGACCAGCCGTCGGCGATGACGAAGAAGGCGAGCTTGAACGGCAGCGAGACGATGGCCGGCGGCACCATCATCATGCCCATAGACATCAGCACCGCGGCGATGACGAGGTCGATGACGAGGAACGGCAGGAAGATCAGGAAGCCGACCTCGAAGCCGCGCTTGATCTCGCCGAGCAGGAACGCGGGCACCAGCAGGTGCAGCGGGGGGCGGCCGTCGGCGGCGGGCTCGGGGGCGCGGGGCGCGGCGTCGGCCAGCAGCGCGATGGTGGCGGGATCGGCGCGGGTCTCCATGAAGGTCCGGAACGGGGCGATCACCGGCGCGAAGGCGGCCTCGGGGGTGATCTGGCCGTCGATCATCGGGCGCACGCCGTTGTCCCAGGCCTCGCGGAACACCGGCTCCATCACGAACCAGGTCAGGAACAGCGCGAGGCTGACGATCAGCATGTTCGGCGGGGCCTGCTGCACGCCGATGGCCTGGCGCAGGATCGACAGCACCGTGACCATGAACGGAAAGCAGGTGACCATGATCGCGAGGCCGGGCGCGAGGCTGAGCAGGGTGAGCAGGACGAAGAGCTGGACCGTGCGCAGGCTGAGCGCCTCGCCCTCGCCGAGGCTGATCGTCACGTCCTGGGCGACGGCGGGCAGCGCCGCGAGCGACAGCGCCGCGGCCAGCGCGAGCGCGAGGGCAAGCGCGGGCCGCGTCAGCTGCGGATCCGGGCGCGGATCAAAGCTCATTCGAGAAGTCGGCCACTTCCGTGAGGCGGACGCCGAGGCGTCCCGAGTCGTCGCCGAGCTCCTGCAGTTCGCCCCGCGCGATCAGCCGGTCGCCGATGTAGAGCTCGACCGGATCGTCGATCGAGCTGTCGAGCGTCAGCACCGAGTCCCGGCGCAGCTCGACCAGCTCGCTGACCAGCGGGCGGGCCTTGCCGACCGAAATGGTCACCTCGATCGGCACCCCGAGAAAGGCGCCGGCGCGCGCCGCGGCGCGCGGCGCCTCCGCCTCCGGCGCCGGCGCCGGGGCGGCCTGATCGTCGGCGGGATCATCCATAACGTCGCTCGGCCTCGGCCGGCTGGTCGCCCAGCGGATCGAGATGCGTGGCGACGACCGCCTGCAGATCGGCGGCGCAGGCGTCGAGGTCGATGCGGTCGAAACCCTGGTCCCAGTGCAGCACCGCCTCGCGCGGCAGCAGCTCGGGGGCGGCCTCGACGCTGGCCTGCAAGCCGCGCTCGGCGAGCAGGCCGCGGATCGAGACGGCGATCTCGGGCGCGCAGCGCAGCCGCGGCCGCGCTTCGGGCGCCGCGGCGAGCGCGCGCGCGACATGGGCCGCCACCTCCTCGGCCAGCCCCGCCGCGGCCAGCGCCGGGATCAGCGCCTCGCACAGCGCGGCGGCCACCGGCGCGAGGCTGGCCGCGACATGCCGGCGCGCCGCCTCGTTGGTCATGCGCGCGTCGTTCAGCGCCTCGACGAATTCGCTGGTCAGCCGGGTCTGGTCGTCGAGAAAGGCCTCGGTCGCGGCGGCCTGCCCGGCGAGGAACCCCTCGCCATAGGCCGCCTCGCGCAGCGCGGCCAGTTCGCGTTCGCGCGGCGAGACGCGCGGCGCGGCGCCGCCGGCGTCCGGCGCGAAGGTCTGCAGACGATAGGCGCTCATGCCTGGGGTCTCATGGCGGGGGTCCTCATGATTGCGCGGGCTCCTTGCGGGGTTCGGGGGATTCGATCCAGGCGCGCAGCACCGCCGCGCTGTCCTCGCTGCGGCTGGCGATGACCTCGCGCAGCCGGTCGATCTTGGTGGCGCCGGCGGGCGGCAGCTCGAGGATGTCGCCCGCGCCCGCGCCATCGCCGACGCCGAGCATCCGGGCGGTCTCGGGCGCGAACTCGCGCAGGCCGGTCAGGTCCGCCAGCGCCGCCGCCGGCCGGCGCGACATCATCGGGCGCAGCACGAAGAAGATCAGCGCCATCACGATGCCGCCGAGCACGCCGATCTGCGCGAGGCGCGCGCCGTTGTCGGCGAGCCAGCCGGCGCCGTTGCGCTCGGCCAGCGTGCCCGCCTCGGGCGGCGCGGTGAATTGCAGCGATTCGATGGTCACGGTGTCGCCGCGCCCGGCGTCGAAGCCGACCGCCGACTGGACCAGCGCGCGCAATGTCTCGATCTCCTCGATCGGACGCGGCGCCCAGACCGGCTTGCCCTCGGCGCCCTCCGTCGTCAGGCCGTCGACCATCACCGCGACGCTGATCCGCCGCACCTGGCCCGGCAGGATCACCCGCTCGCGCGTGGTCTCGCTGACCTCGAAGTTCTGCCGTTCGCGCGAGGTGTTGGCGTTGCGCGAGGTCTCGCCGCCCGAACCGTTCACGTCGCCGTCGGGCAGGTTGGACGCGACCGTCACGCCGGTGGCGCCGCCCTGCGCGGTCTCCTGGCTGGCCTCGACGTCGCTGGAGATCGCGACCCGGCTGCCGGGGTCGAGCACGCGCTCGCGGATCGTCTCGCTGTCCATCGCGCTGTCGACGTTGATCTCGACGATGGCCCGACCCGGGCCGACGCGGGCCTCCAGCAGCCGCTGCACGTTCGCGCGCAGCGTCTCGGCGCGGTCGCCCGGGCTCGGCGTCCCCGCGGGAAACGGCCCGCTGTCGGCGCCGGCCAGCAGCACGCCGCCCACGGAATCGATCACCGCCACCGCTTCGGGCGCGAGCCCCGCCACCGCCGAGGACACCAGGTAGCGGATCGCCTGCGCCTGTTCCGCGTCGAGCGCGCCGCGCGCCATCGTCACCGTGACCGAGGCCGTGCCGCTCGGGGTGCGCGCGAAGGGCTGTTTGACGGGGTTGGCGAGATGCACCCGCGCGGCGCGCACGTTCGGCGCGGCGGTGATGGTGCGGGCGAGCTCGCCCTCCTTGGCGCGCCAGTAGGCCGCGTCGAACATCTGGCTGGTGGTGCCGAACCCCGAGAGGCCGTCGAGCAGCTCGTAGCCCGCCGGCCCGCTGTCCGGCAGTCCCACAGTCGCAAGCGCCATGCGCACCGCGTCGCGCTGGCCGCCGTCGACGTAGATCGACGCCTCGCGCACCTCGAACGGCACGCCGCGCGCCTCCAGCGCCGCGACGACCTCGCCCGCGGCGGCGGCGTCGAGACCCGAGTAGAGCAGCGCCATCGTCGGCGCCGTCGCCACGCGGGCGATGCCGAACACCGAGGCGGCGATGGCGAGCGCGCCGAGGCCCGCAATGATGCGGCGGCGCGCGTCGAGCCCGTCCCAGAAGGATTGAAGTTGTGTCAGCACTGCCCGGTTCCGGCTCCGAAATTCCCGCGCGGGACTTGTCCGCCGGTTGATGGGCCGGATATTCGCCGCAACAGGCTTAACAATTGGTTAGGGGTGCTCGGGCTAGATGCGACCGAAGCGCGAACCTGAGCGAACGGGGAATGCATGTCTGCAGCAATCGAGGCCTCGGCCGCCATCGACGCCAAGCCCGTCCGGCGGGGCGGCAAGGGGCTGGCGCTCGGCCTCGTCGCCGGCCTCGCGCTCGGCGGCGGCGGTTTCTATGCGGTCTGGAGCGGCGGCGTCGATCCGGCGGCGCTGGTCGGCGGGTCGGGCGGCGGGCGCGGCGCCGGCCCGGCGGCGGCCGGCGGCGTCGCCTTCGTCGCGATGGAGCCGATCATGATCTCGCTGCCGCCCGGCGCCTCGGCGCGGCGGCTGCGTTTCATCGGGCAGCTGGAGGTGGACCCGGCCCTCGCCGCCGAGGTCGCCGGCCTGTCGCCGCGCATCCTCGACACGCTCGGCACCTATCTGCGCGCGGTCGAGGTGCGCGATCTCGAGAACCCCGCCGCGATCCAGCGCCTGCGGGCGCAGATGCTGCGGCGGGTGCAGGTCGTCGCCGGCGAGGGCCGGGTGCGCGACCTGCTCATCACCGAATTCATCCTGAACTGACGAGGGCTCACGGCATGGACGTCGTCATGAACGGGCTGCTGATCGCCGCGACGCTGTTCGCCGGCCTGTATTGTCATGTGCTCGCCAGCCGGGTGCGGGCGCTGAAGTCGCTCGATTCCGGGCTCGGCGGCTCGATCGTCACCCTCACGCGCCAGATCGAGCTGGCCCGCGCGACGCTGGAGGAGGCGCGCGCCGGCGCGCGCGAGACCCGTCAGGACCTCGGCCAGCTCACCGCCCGCGCAGACGCCGCCGGCGCCCGGCTGCGCCTGCTGCTGGCCGCGGTCGAGCCCGCCGGGCCCGTGGCGGCGCCGCCGCCGGAGCCGCCGCCCGCGACGCCGGAGCCGCCGCTGGCGGCGCGGCGGCGCGAGAGCCCGGGCCCCCGCCTCGTGCCGCCGCCCGAGCCGGAGGCCGACCCCGAGCCGGAGGCGGAAGCGCCGACCCCGCTGTTCGCCGACCACACTGAGCCGGGCCTGCCGAAACCGCGGCGGACCATGACGCTCGACGCGCTGCTGCGCCGCCGGGCCGCCGCGCCCGAACCCGTCCCCGAGCCCGAGCCGCAGAGCGAGGCGGAGCTGCTCGCCGCGCTCAGCGCGCTCGCCGGCGGGGAGCGCTGAACCATGCCCGCGACGACCGGCGGCCGCGCGCTGGGGGGCGTCGGCCTGATCGTGCTCTGCTTCGCCGGCTCGGCCGCGCTGCGCGCGATCGACAGCGGCGCGGCGATCGCCCAGGAGATCGCCGCGCTGGGCGCGGACGGCCCGACCCCGGCCGAGACCGCCGAGGCCGACGGCCTGCTCGCGGCGATCCGCGACCGCGAGGCGGCGCTCGACGCCGAGGCCGGACGCCTCGCCGACCGCCAGCAGACGCTGAACGTCGCCGAGGCCAAGCTCGCCGAACAGCTCGCCGCCTTCGAGACCGCGCAGAGCCAGCTCGAAGAGACCCTCGCGCTCGCCGACAACGCCGCCGAGCGCGACATCGAGCGCATGACCGCGGTCTACGAGAGCATGAAGCCCGCCGACGCCGCGCGCATCTTCGGGCAGATGGACGTCGGTTTCGCCTCCGGCCTGCTCGCCCGGCTGCGCCCCGAGGTCGCCGCCGCGGTCCTGACCGGCATGGAGCCGGCCGCGGCCTATGCGATCACGCTCACCATCGCGAGCCGCAACGCGAACGTCCCCACCCGGTAGCGCCGGCTTGAGCCTTTCTTAAGCTAGACGCGTCACAGATACGCCCGGGCGAGCGCGGCGGGTCGCCGCAGAATTGCGAGTGGATCATGATCGGCATCGTTGGAATCGTCATCGTATTCGTCATGGTCTTCGGCGGCTATGCGATCGCCGGCGGCAAGCTCGGCATCATCCTGCATTCCGCGCCCTACGAGATGATGATGATCGCGGGGGCGGCGCTCGGCGCCTTCGTGATCGGCAACGACAGCCACGGCATCAAGCACACGCTGAAGGACGTCGGCAAGGTGTTCAAGGGGCCGCACTGGAAGCCGCAGGATTACCAGGACCTGCTCTGCCTGATGTTCCAGCTGATCCGCATCGCCCGGCAGAACCCGGTCGAGCTCGACCAGCATATCGAGGACCCGGGCGCCTCGTCGATCTTCGGGGCCCATCCGCGCATCCTCGCCGACGGCGAGGCGGTGGCGCTGATCTGCGACACGCTGCGCTCGGCCTCGATGAACTACGACGATCCGCACCAGGTCG
>CAYTMB010000149.1:0-6186 GCA_964438465.1 uncultured Rhodovulum sp.
TCGAGGCGCGGCCCGACTGGGTGCTGTCGCGCCAGCGCGCCTGGGGCGTGCCGCTGACCGCCTTCGTGAAGCGGCTGGGCGAGGGCCGCGTCGAGATCCTGCGCGACGAGGCGGTGAACGCCCGGATCCGCGAGGCCTTCGAGGCCGAGGGCGCCGACGCCTGGTACGCCGAGGGCGCGAAGGCGCGCTTTCTCGGCAACGATCTCGACCCGGCGGACTGGGAGCAGGTCACCGACATCCTCGACGTGTGGTTCGACAGCGGCTCGACCCACGCCTTTGCGCTGCGCGACCGCGAAGACGGGATCTGGCCGGCGAGCCTGTATCTCGAGGGCACCGACCAGCATCGCGGCTGGTTCCATTCCTCGCTGCTGCAGGCCTGCGGCACGATGGGGCGCGCGCCCTACGAGGCGGTGCTGACCCACGGCTTCACCCTCGACGGCGAGGGACGCAAGATGTCGAAGTCCGAGGGCAACACCACCGCGCCCGAGGACGTCATCCGGCAGTACGGCGCCGACATCCTGCGGCTGTGGGTGGCGCAGGCCGACTACACCGCCGACCTGCGCATCGGGCCGGAGATCCTGAAGGGCGTCGCCGACAGCTATCGGCGGCTGCGCAACACCCTGCGCTTCCTGCTCGGGGCGCTGGCGGAGTTCGATCCGGCCGAGCGAGTGGCGCCCGAGGCGATGCCCGAGCTCGACCGCTGGGCGCTGCACCGGCTGGCCGAGCTCGACGCCGCGGTGCGCGCCGGCTACGCCGCCTACGACTTCCAGGGCGTGTTCCAGGCGCTGTTCCAGTTCGCCACGGTGGACCTGTCCGCGTTCTACTTCGACATCCGCAAGGACGCGCTCTACTGCGACGCCGCCGACAGCCCGCGGCGGCGGGCGGCGCGGACGGTGCTCGAGGCGCTCTACGACCGGCTGACGGCCTGGCTCGCGCCGATGCTGCCGTTCACCATGGAGGAGGTCTGGCTGGAGCGGAACCCGGGCGAGACGAGTTCGGTGCACCTGACCGACTTCCCGGCGACGCCGGAAGGCTGGCGCGACCCGGATCTCGCGGCCAAGTGGGAGCTTGTGCGCGCCGCCCGCCGCGTGGTCACCGGCGCGCTGGAGATCGAGCGCCGCGACAAGCGCATCGGCGCCAGCCTCGAGGCGGCGCCGGTGGTGCATGTCGCGGACGCGGCGATGCTGGCGGCGCTGCGCGAGGTCGATTTCGCCGAGGCCTGCATCACCTCGGCGCTGACGCTGACCGACGCGCCGGCGCCGCAGGACGCCTTCGTGCTGGCCGATGCGCCGGGCGTCGCGGTGGTCGCGGCGCTGGCGGAGGGCGAAAAATGCGCGCGCTGCTGGCAGATCCTGCCCGATGTCGGCGCCCACGCCCATCCCGGCGTCTGCGCGCGCTGCAACGCGGCGCTGGGGTGATCCGGCCATGCCCCGGAGCTTTCGCGTCGACCCGCAACCGAGGAGGACCGCGCCCATGCCGCTTCGCCGCGCCATCGCCTGCGTGATCGCCTTCGCCGCCTTCGGGGCGGCGGGGGCCGGCGCCCAGGGCCTCGCCGTGCCGATCCCGCTCGACTGCGACGAGGCGACCGCGCAGGCCGCCTGCTACGCCACGTCGCTGGTGCAGGGGCTCGACCCGAACGGCGACAACTTCCTCGCGGTCCGGGCCGGTCCGGGGTCCGACCATGCGATGATCGACCGGCTGCGCGAGGGCGACGTGGTGGAGGTCATCGCGTTCGACGGGGCCTGGCGCGGCGTGCGCTACGGCGGCGGCAGGCTCGGCTGGGTGCATGGCGACTGGCTGGTCGATCTCGCCGGATAGCCGGGCGCGGGGGCGTCGCCGGAGGCCTGAAGGAGAGGTTAACGCTCCACCCTGTTACCCATGAATTTCAATGAGATAGCCCGGCGTATCAACTTGATACAACCGGCCGCGGGAGGGCGCTTTGCAGGAATCGGTTGGGCCTGCGCCGCGGACCGGCTAGACCGGGGCGAGGCCGCCCGCGGGGTTCCATGCCGACCGACAGAGCCCGACGCGGCGTCTTCGCCTGGATGCTGTTCGACTGGGCCAACCAGCCGTTCCAGACCCTGATCGTCACCTTCATCTTCGCGCCCTATTTCGCCGCGCGCGTCGCCGCCGACCCCGCCTCCGGGCAGGCGATCTGGGGCGCGACGATCGCGATCGCCGGGGCGACGGTCGCGCTGCTGGCGCCGCTGCTCGGGGCCGTCGCCGACGCCACCGGCGCGCGCAAGCGATGGGTCGCGGCGTTCTCGGTCCCCTATGTGCTCGGCTGCGCCGGCCTCTGGCTCGCCACCCCGGCGATGCCCGATGCGACGGTCGTGCTGGTCGCCTTCGCGCTCGCCTATATCGGGTCGGAGTTCACCCTGGTGTTCACCAACGCGATGCTGCCCGACCTCGGGCCGCGCGCCGAGACCGGCCGGATCTCGGGCTCCGGCTGGGCGCTGGGCTATGTCGGCGGCCTCGTCGCGCTGATGCTGACCCTGGCGCTGCTCGCCCCCGCCCCGGGCGGCGCGCGCACCTTGATCGGGATCGCGCCGCTGTTCGGCCTCGACGACGCCGCCGGCGGACCGGCGCGCGCGACCGGCCCGCTGTCGGCGCTGTGGTATCTCGTGTTCGCGCTGCCGTTCTTCGCCTTCACGCCGGATGCGCCGGCCCGCGCCCGGCTCGGGCCGGCGCTGCGCGCGGGCATGGCCGAGCTGCGCGGCACGCTGCGCGCGGCGCGGGCGAACCGCGACCTCTTCACCTATCTGATCGCCTCGATGGTCTACCGCGACGCGCTGGCGGCGCTGTTCGCCTTCGGCGGCATCTATGCGGCGGGCGTGCTCGGCTGGGGGCTGTTCCAGCTCGGGCTGTTCGGCATCGTCGCGGCGGCGACCGGCGCGCTCGGGGCCTGGCTCGGCGGGCGGGCGGACGCCGCCTACGGGCCGCGCCCGGTGATCGTCGCCTCGATCTGGGCGCTGATCGCGGTCTCGGTCGCGGCGCTGCTGACGACGCGGACCAGCGTGCTGCTGGTCCCGGTCGCGGCGGGTTCGCGCCTGCCCGACCTGCTGTTCTTCGCGGCGGGCGGCCTGCTCGGCGCGGCGGCGGGCTCGCTGCAGGCGGCGTCGCGCACCCTGCTCGTCCACCAGGCCGAGGCGCGGGTGTCGAGCGGCCAGGCCTTCGGCCTCTATGCGCTGTCGGGCAAGGCCACCGCCTTCGTCGGCCCGGCGCTGATCGCGGCGGTCACCGCGCTCACCGGATCGCAGCGTCTCGGGGTCAGTCCGGTCATCGGGCTTTTCCTGATCGGCCTCGCGCTGTTATACCGGGTCAAAACGAACGTCGAGCAGCACCGAGGTCAGGCCGCATGATCCGTCTCGCCATCGCCCTTCTGCTGGCCGCGGCCAGCCTTGCGCCGGCCGCCGAGGCCCAGACCGCCCGGACGCTGTTCGCGGCCAAGGCGACGCCGACCGGCCATGCGCCGACCCCGATCGGCGGCCATTCGCGCGGCTGCATCGCCGGCGCGGTGAAGCTGCCCGAGAGCGGCCCGACCTGGCAGGCGATGCGGCTGTCGCGCAACCACCACTGGGGCGATCCCGAGACCCTCGGCTTCATCGAGGATCTCAGCCGCTCGGCCGCCGCGCTCGGCTGGTCCGGCCTCTATGTCGGCGATATCGGCCAGGCGCGCGGCGGCCCGGTCGGCGGCCACGCCAGCCACCAGTCCGGGCTCGACGTCGACATCTGGTACACCCCCGCGATGCGGCTGAACCTCAGCCGGGCCGAGCGCGAGCAGCTGTCGGCGATCAACGTGCGCAGCGCCGACCAGCGCAGCCTCAACGCGCGCTGGACGCCGGCGCACGACCGCCTGATGGAGGTCGCCGCGCGCGACAACCGGGTCGAGCGCATCTTCGTCACCGCCCCGGTCAAGCTGCGGCTCTGCGCCCAGGCCGGCCGGGGCGACGCGGCCTGGCTGCGCAAGCTGCGGCCCTGGTGGGGCCACCACGACCATTTCCACGTCCGCCTGCGCTGCCCGGCCGGGGCGCCGGGCTGTCTCGATCCCGACCCGATCCCCGCCGGCGACGGCTGCGCCGACGCGGTCTGGTGGGTGACCGGGGCGCTGGAGCCGCCCGATCCGAACGCGCCGGCGCCGCCGCCGCGCCCGCCGCTGCGGCTCGCCGACCTTCCGGCGCAATGCGCGACGGTGCTGAAGTCGCCATGATCCAGATCGTCCTGCTCGCCCTCGCCTTCGTCGCCTCGGCCGCGGTGGGCGCGGCGCCCCGGCTCGCGCTCGACTCGCGCGTGGTCTGGAGCGACCCGGCGCCGCGGTTCGGCGGCTTTTCCGGGATCGAGGTCCTCGACGGCGGCGCCGCCTTCGTCGCCATCGGCGACCGCGGCGCCTGGGCGACGGGCCGGATGATCCGCGAGGACGGCCGGCTGACCCGCGTCGAGACCACCGGCCTCGGGCCGCTGCGCGCCATCGACGGCAAGCCGCTCAAGGGCGCCGACGCCGACGCCGAGGGCTTCGCCGTCGACGCCGACGGGCGGTTCTACGTCAGCTTCGAGTCGTTCCACCGCATCCGCCGCTACGACGCCATCGACGGCCCGGCGGTGGCCGTGCCCGGCGCCCCCGCCTTCAAGCGGCTGCAGGACAACAGCGGGCTCGAGGCGCTGGCGATCGACGCGGCCGGCGTGCTCCACGCCATCCCGGAGCGGTCGGGGCTGTGGGAGCGGCCGTTCCCGGTCTACCGCCTCGAGGACGGCGTGTGGTCGAGCGACGGCGGCCTGACCCGGACCGGCAAGTTCCTGGTGGCGGGCGCCGATTTCGGGCCGGACGGCCGGCTCTACATCGTGGAGCGCGACTTCAGCTGGCTGAGCGGCTTCGCCACCCGGATCCGCCGCTTCACGCCGGGCCCGGACGGCTTCGACGGCGGCGAGACGCTGCTCGAGACCGGCGCGGGCTCGACCGACAATTTCGAGGGCATCTCGGTCTGGGCGGACGCGGAGGGCGAGACCCGCATCACGCTGATCGCCGACGACAACTTCTTTCCGCTGCAGTCGACGGTGATCGCCGAATACCGGCTGGTCGGCGGCTGAGGCCTCGGAGAGACCTCTGCGAAAGGCGGATCCGGGCGCGGGCGCGCACGCGTGCGCAGAAGGATAATAGCCTGATATATCAGGGATATTCTGGTTCCAGTCACACTTTCGAAACAGGTGTTAACGGGGCGCCGGACGCCGCTCGGGGGTTCGGCGGAAGTCCCTCAGAACCCCGAGCGGATCGCGTCGAGCGCCGTCAGCGTGCCGGTCTGCGCGGCGAGCGTCGATTTCACCGCATCCGCCGCGCCGAGGCGCGCGCCGGGGCCGGTCGAGCGGGCGCGGGCGAAGTCCGCGGCGCCGGCCGCGACGACCGCTTCGCGGTAGCGCTCCAGCGCGCCGTCGGCCGCGAGCAGGCGGTCGCCGAGCGGCATCCCGGCCCCGCGCCGCGTCGCGATGGCCTCGCAGGCCCAGAGCATCTCGGTCAGGAAGTGGTCGAGCCCGCGGCCATAGGCCTGCCCGCGGAAAAAGCCGCAGGGGTCGGTCGCCCCGAGCGCCGACAGCGCGGGCGGACGCTCCTCGCCCGCCGCGGCGGGCGGCGGCGGCGGCGCGACCAAGAGGGCGGCCGCGAGGGCGAGGGCGGAAAGGGAGGGTTTCAGGCGGCGCATGGGCGGCTCCGGCACGAGCCGGCCGGGCCGCGGCGATCGGGCCCGAGCCGCTCAATCCGTCACGATCCTGTCATAATTCCGTTGACGTTGCATTAACCGATCCACGACCCGCCCACGCCGCCGCGCGGCTTGCCGGCGCGGGCCGGCGGGGGTAAGCCGCGCGCAAAGGAGACGCAGATGGCGGAGTTTCGCTCGCGGTCCGATATCGCGCCCTCGCTCGCGGCGGTCGAGGCGCTGGCGGAGCGCGCCTTCGCCGAGCTGCCGGACGAGGTCCGCGCGGCCTGCGCCGGCCTCGCCATCCGGGTGGCGGACTTCGCCGAGGACGAGGTGCTGGACGAGCTCGGCATCGAGGATCCGTTCGAGCTGACCGGCCTCTACGACGGCGTCGCGCTGACCGACCGCTCGGTGATGCACCAGCCGACCCGGCCCGACGCGGTCTGGCTGTTCCGCCGGCCGATCCTCGAGGAATGGATCGAGCGCGGCGACGTCGGCCTCG
>CAYTMB010000150.1:0-6155 GCA_964438465.1 uncultured Rhodovulum sp.
TTCCCGCTGCCGATGCTCTTTGGCCACGACCAGAACGACCCCGTTGGCGTCTGGACCGAAGCCTCGGAGGCCAAGGGCGGCCTCCAGATGAAAGGCCGCCTCCTGATCGAGGAAGTGAGCCGCGCCCGTGAGGTCCGCGCGCTGGTCAAGGCCGGCGCGGTCCGAGGGCTGTCCATCGGCTTCGTGACGAAGAAGGCAGTCGCCCGGGCCGGTGGCGGCCGGACGATCAAGGAACTTGAGCTGATGGAAGTGTCGCTCGTGACGCTGCCCATGCACCCCGGCGCTCGGGTCACCAGCGCGAAGTCCGCGGTCGAGGCCATCCGCCTCGTCGCCGCGATCAACCGCGCCACGGCGCAGCTCGCAGCGAGGTAACGATGCGACACGACCACAAGACCTTCGAGACGAAGACCGGCGACGAGGGCGGCGACCCGATCGAGACCGTGACCAAGGCGCTCGGCGACCTGTCGCAGACCGTCGAGGACCGAATGAAGGCCGTCGAGGCGAAGGCCGACACGACCAAGCTCGTCGAGCGGCTCGACAAGCTCGAAGCCAAGGCGAACCGGCCCGGCGGCGGGCAGAAGGCCGACCCCGACGCCGAGGTCGAGCGCAAGACCTTCGGAACCTACCTGCGCCTGGGCAACCAGACGCCGGCCGACGAGCTGAAGGCGCTGACGGTCTCCAGCGATCCGCAGGCCGGCTATCTCGCGCCCGCCGAGATGAGCGCCGAGTTCATCCGCGACCTGGTGGAGTTCTCGCCGGTTCGCTCGGTCGCCAGCGTCCGCACCACCGGCGCGCCCTCGGTCAAGTACCCCCGCCGCACCGGCATCACCAATGCGCAGTGGGAAGGCGAGCTGGAGGAGAGCGAGGAGTCGAGCATCGGCCTCGGCATGCTCGAACTGCCGATCCACAAGCTGATGACCTTCGTGGACATCTCCAACGAACTGCTCGCGGACAGCGGCGGTCAGGCCGAGGCCGAAGTGCGGCTCGCCCTCGCCGAGGACTTCGGCAAGAAGGAGGCGACCGCGTTCGTCAACGGCTCGGGGGTCAAGCAGCCCGAGGGCTTCATGTCCGACGCCGGCATTCTTCACACCGTCAACGGCCACGCCGCCAACCTCAGCACCGACAAGCTGATCGAGCTGCTCTATGCGATGCCGGCCGCCTACCGGAACGCCCCCGGCGCCCGCTGGGTGATGAACGGCGCGACGTTGGCGGCGATCCGCAAGCTCAAGAACGGCACCACGGGCGAATACATCTGGCAGCCCGCGCTCGTCGCCGGCCAGCCCGAGACCCTGCTCGGCAAGCCCGTGATGGAGATGATCGACATGCCGGACATCGGGGACGGGAACTTCCCGATCCTGTTCGGCGACTTCAGCGCCTACCGCATCGTCGATCGGCTCGCGCTGTCGGTCCTGTCCGACCCCTACACCCAGGCCCGGAAGGGCGTGACCCGCATTCATGCGACCCGCCGCGTCGGCGGCCGTGTGCTGCAGGCGGCGCGCTTCCGCAAGCTCAAGACCGCCACCGCGTAAGGAGACCGACAATGCGTGACCTCTACAGCAACATCGGCTCGGCGCTCGCCATCGCCCCTGCGGTCAAGACCGCGGCGGCGGACGGGCTCACGGTCGATCTCAAGGGCTTCGGCCGCGTGGCGTTCATCGTCGCGACCGGGGCCATCGCCGGCGACGGCGACTTCGGCGTCGCGATCTTCGAGAGCGACACGTCGGACGCCAACTTCGGCGCCGCCCCGGCCGGGTTCGTCGACAGCAACGCCCCGGCGACGCTCGCGGCGACGAGCACCTATCGCCTCGGCTATCGCGGGCACAAGCGGTTCGTCCGGCTCCAGCTCACCAAGGCCGGCGGCACCTCGATCGCCCTCGGCGCCGTGGCGGTGCTCGGCGACCCGGCCATGGCCCCGGTGGCGTGATGCCGGTCCGCGCGCCTCGTCTCTGCGCCTGCGGGCACCGCGTCGCCTCCGGCGTCCGGTGCCCGTGCGAGCGGAAGGCGGACGCGGCGCGCAAGGCCAAGTTCGACAAGCGCCGGCCGAGCGCCAGCGCCCGGGGCTATGACGCCGACTGGCGCGAGCTGCGGGCGAAGCACCTGGCCGTGCATCCCTTCTGCCGCATGTGCGGAGCCCCCGCGATCGACGTGGATCATGTGGAGCCCCTGCGCGCCGCCCCCGAGCGGCGGCTCGATCCGACGAACTTGCAGAGCCTATGCAAGCCCCATCATTCCGGCGCGAAGCAAGCCTTCGAGCGCCGCCACACCGCGAGGTAACTCGAAATGCCCATCTTCGCCACGGCCGGCGCCAAGCTCTACATCGGCGGCCCGCTCAACGGACCCACTGTCACCGAATCCTCGTTCTCCGGCCAAGTGTGGAAGGAGATCAAGCCGATGGAAAGCATCGGCAGCATCGGCGACGTGTCCGAGGAGATCACGTTCAACGATATCGGGCAGAACCGCACGATCAAGCTCAAGGGTCCGCGCAATGCGGGGAACATGGAGGCCGTCGCCGGCATGGACTACGCCGACGAGGGCCAGCTCGCCGTGCTCGCGGCCGAGGCCCTGCCCAATGACTTCGCCTTTAAGCTCACCCTGAACGATGCCCCTGTCAGCGGCACGCCCTCGGAGCGCCTGTTCGTCGCCAAGGTGATGAGCGTCCAGGAGGCCCTCGATACGGCGTCGAGCGTGATGAAGCTCAACATGTCCCTCGGCGTGAACTCGAACGTCGTGCGGATCGCCGCGGCCGGCTGATCCCTCGCCCATGCTCCGCGCCACCTCAGGCTGTCATCTCTACATCGGTCAGGTCAGGCCGGACCTTGGCATGGCCGATCCATACAAGGTCGATCCCAATGGCTTCGGGACGGCATGGGTCGAGATCAAGCACCTTGAGGCCTTGGGATCGCTCGGCATCGGGTGGAATACGGTCGAGATTGCCGAGATGGAGCACCAAGCGACCACCATCCTCAAGGACAATCGCAAGGCGACGACGTTGCAGGTTGTCCTCGGCCTCGACGCCAGTGACCCCGGACAGGCGGCGCTGAGGGAGGCGGCGGCTTCCGAATGGACCGACGACATCGCCTTCCGCCTCACCTTCGACGCCAGCCCGGATGCGCCGAGCCGCACATGGTTCGCCACCGTGTTCCGATACGACGAGGTCTTCGACGAGAGCGGCAGCGTGATGAAGGTGCTGGCCGAGATGGCGATCAACAGCGCCGTGGTGCGAGGATGACCCCAGCCTCGACCCGCCCGAACGAAACTGAACCGGACCGTTCATGCTGCACGCGCGTGCAGCGGGGGGTGGTCGTGAACTTTCCGCCCTGCCCGGGGACCGGCGCGGGGACACTCGCGCAACATTTGCGGGAATTGGAGTTTTGAGCGCATGGCGATCGTGACCCTGACCGAGGCGAAAGAGCAGATCGCCTTCACGCCCGACCTCGGGTCGATCGACGACGCGCTCCTGACGCGCAAGATCGCGGCGGCCGAGAACATGGTGAACCGCATGCTCGGCTTCACCATCGCCGAGGCGATCGACGACGAGCGCGCGGGCTTCGAGGACGGCTGTCCGCCGGCGCTCGCCGAGGCGATCCTCCAGCTCGTCGCGCACCTCTACGCGCACCGTGGCGAGGCCTCGGCCGAGGCGCTGCGGGAGCCGCCCTTCGGCGTTTCCGAGATCGTCGCAAGCTTCCGGGATTGGACGTTCTGATGACCGACGACGAATCCCTGCGCCGCTTCCGCGCCCGCATGGCGAGGATCCCCGTCGCCGTGCGCGCGGCGGTGATTCCGGCGGTGCAGGCCGGCGCGCAGGAGATCGCGATCGTGCAGCGGCTGCTCGCGCCCGAGGCATCGGGCGCCCTGAAGGCCTCCATCGCCGTCACCGGTCCCGGCGAGACGACCCCGCCCTACTCGCAGCCCGGCGGCAGTCGCGCTGCGCGGCAGACCGAAGCCCTCGTCACCGCCGGCAACTCGGATGTCCGGTACGCGCACCTGGTCGAGCACGGCACCGCAGCCGCGCCGGCGCAGCCGTTCTTCTGGCCGGGCTTCCGGCTGACCAGGAAGCGCGCGAGCGCCCGGATCAAGCGCGCCATGTCCAAGGCGATCCGCGAGCACTGGGGCAAGCCGTGAGCGCCGCCCTCGCCGTTCAGAAGGCGATCCGCGCCCGCCTGACCGGGACGCCGGAGATCGCCGCCCTGGTCCCTGCCGAAGCGATCCTCGATCGCAACCAGCGGCCCGCGCCGAGCCCGTCGATCGTGCTCGGCGAGGCGCAGGAAGTTGACGAGGGCGACAGCATCGCCCGCACGCGGGTCCGGGTCTACTCGACGCTGCATGTCTGGAAGATGGAGCCGTCGCTCGAAGGCGTGACCACCATCTGCGGCGCGATCCGCAGGGCCATCAATGCCGGTCGCCTGACGCTTGGCGCGGGCTTCCACGCCGCCGGCTGCCACGTCTCCGGCGCGCGCACGATGCGCGATCCCGATGGGGAAACCAGCCATGGCGTCGTGACGGTCGAGACGATCGTCGAGGAGGTCGCATGAGGGCGGGGGCGCTGCGGCACGTCATCAGGATCCAGCGATCGATGACGACGGTCAACGATCTCGGCACGCCCTCGGCGTTCTGGATCGACCTTGCCACGCTGCGGGCCGAGGTCGTCAGCCTCTCGACGGCCGAGTACGTCCGCCAGTTCGGGGCGAGCGACGAAACCTCGCTGATCTTCCGCACGCATTATCTTGCCGGCGTCACCAACGCGGACCGCATCGCCTTCGACGGCCGGCACTTCAACCTGAAGGAAGTGACCGTGATCGGCGCAAACCGCGGGCTTGAGCTGCGCGCCATGGCGATCGAGGGCGGCGCATGAAGGGGGCGAAGCCGCGGCTGGTGATCGACAATGACGCCGTTACGAGCGTTCCCCGCGCGCCGGCCTGGCTGTCGAAATGGTCGGCGGCCGAATGGCGGCGGATCATGCCGGCGCTCGTCGCGCGTCGCATCCTGACGACGGCCGACCTTGGCAGCGTCGAGAACTACTGCGTGGCGCAAGGGCGGGTCCGGCAGATCGAGGAGGCGATCCCGGATGTCGCGCCGGACAGCCTGCCCCTGATGGTGCGCATGCAGGACAAGGCGATGACGACGGCGCGGCAGCTCGCGGCCGAGCTTGGCCTCACGCCCGTCTCGCGCTCGCGGCCCTCGATCCGGGATGATGGTGATGATGATACCCTCCTGGATCGCTGACGGCTCCGAGATCGCGGACCCGCTCGGCTACGGCGAGCGGGCGGTGACATGGCTGCGCAAGCTGAAGCACCCGAAGAACCCGGCGCCCGGGCGGCCGTTCCAGCTTGACCCGTGGCAGGAGCGGATCGTTCGGCGCATCTACGGCCCGCGCCATCCGGACGGATCGCGCGTCGTGCGCCGGGTCGTGCTGCTGCTGCCGCGCGGGAACCGGAAGACCTCGCTCGCCGCCGGCCTGACGCTGCTGCACCTGATAGGCCCGGAGCGCCTGCCGGGCGGCCTGACCGTCTCGGCCGCTTCTGCCCATGAGCAGGCGATGGAGCTGTTCAACGAGGCTGCGATGATCGTGCAGGCCGACACACGCCTGTCAAAGCATCTTCAGGTCCGCGAGTACGTGAGCCGCATCGCCTTCGGGGCCGAGCGGGGCCGGTACGTCGCGGTCGCCTCGGATGGCAAGGTGCAGCACGGCAAGACGCCGAACGTCGTCATCGCCGACGAGCTGCACGCCTGGGAGGGCCGCGCCGGCATGCGGCAGTGGGAGGCGCTCGACAGCGCACTGGTGAAGGTTCCGGGCACGCTGATGATCGTCGCCTCGACTTCGGGGCGCGGGCAGGAGAACCTCGCCTGGAAGACAGTCGAGTATGCGATGCGCGTCCAGAAGGGCGAGATCGACGATCCGGCGACACTGCCCGTCATCTTCATGGCCGAGCCGGAAGACGACTGGACCGACGAGGCGTTGTGGCACGCGGTCAACCCCGGACTGGCGCATGGCTATCCCGACCTCGCCGCCTTCCGCGACAAGGCGGCCAAGGCGCAGCATTCGCCCTTCGAGCGGGACAGCTTCCAGCAGTTCAACCTCAACCGCTGGCTCGACACATCAACCTCGCCCTTCGTCGAGATGCCGACCTATGACGCCTGCGCCGGCGAGGTCGATC
>CAYTMB010000151.1:0-6000 GCA_964438465.1 uncultured Rhodovulum sp.
GGATGTCGCGGGCCTTCGCCCATTTGATGAAATCGGCGACGATCAGGAAGTAGCCGGGGAAGCCCATGCCCTCGATCACGCCGAGCTCGAACTCGAGCCGGGCCTCGTAGTCGGCGACGGTGGTGGAGTGCGGGATCACGGCGAGGCGGGCCTTGAGCCCGGCGCGGGCCTGGGCGCGCAGTTCCTCGACCTCGTTCTCGGCGAAGCGGGGCAGGATCGGTTTGCGCTTGCGTGGGCGGTAGGCGCAGCGGCGGGCGATCTCGACGGTGTTCGCCACCGCCTCGGGCAGGTCGGCGAACAGGCGGACCATCGCCTCGGGCGACTTGAAATGGTGCTCGGGCGTCAGCCGGCGGCGGGGCTCCTGCTGGTCGACATAGGCGCCGGTCGCGATGCAGAGGAAGGCGTCGTGGGCCTCGAACAGGTCGGGCGTCGCGAAATGCACGTCGTTGGTGGCGACCAGCGGCAGGTCGAGGTCGTAGGCGAGGCCGACGAGGCCGGGCTCGGTCGCGGCCTCGACCGGCGTGCGCGGGGCGCCGTTCTCGGGGTGGCGCTGGACCTCGACGTAGAGCCGGCCCGGGAACAGCCCGGCGAGGCGCTCGGCCAGCGCGCGGGCGCGGGCGGCGTGGCCGTCGCGGAGCAGCGTCCCGAGCGGGCCGTCGGCGCCGCCGGTGAGAAGGATCAGCCCCTCGGCATGGGCGGCGAGCGCGTCCAGCGTGACATGCGGCGCGGCGGCGCCGCTGTCGAGGTAGTTGGCGCTGCTGAGTCGCATCAGGTTGGCGAAGCCCGCCTCGGACTGGGCGAGCAGCACGATGGGCCGGGGCGGCGCGGCGCGGTCGCCGGGCAGCAGCGCCGGCGCATAGGCGAGGTCGAGCTGGCTGCCGAGGATCGGCTGCACGCCGGCCTTGGCGGCGGTCTCGGAGAATTCGAGCGCGGCGAAGAGGTTTCCGGTGTCGGTCAGGGCGACCGCGGGCTGGCCGGCCGCCCTGGCCAGATCGGGCAGGGCCTTGACCTGGATCGCCCCCTGCAGCAGCGAATAGGCCGAATGCACGCGCAGGTGGATGAATCGGGGAAGGTCCATCGGGCGAGGGTAACAGCGCGGGCGGGCGTGTCAAACGCGCCCAGGGCGGCGTATCAAGTTGATACGCTGGTCAAGACTATGATATAAAACAGGAATATGATACTCTCGCAAAAAACCTGCGGGATGTCGCGACGGAATCGCCGCCGCGCCGCGTTGATGACGAGATCGTGGGCATGAGTTTCTTTCCCGCTGCGGCGCGTTAGACTGATCGGGCAGCGTCGGGCGGCGGATCGCGCGCCGGGACCGGGCCGGCGCGGAGGAATGGATGGCGGGCTGGAAGCAACTGATCCTCGCGCTGCTGCTCGCGGCCGGCGCCGGCGTCGTCTGGGCGCTCTACGTTCCCGGCGCGGCGCCGATGCTGGCGCGGCTCGGGCTGCCGGTGCGCGCGGCCGCGCCGCAGGAGGCCGGCCCCACGGGCGGGTCGGGCGGTCCGGCCGGCGCCCAGCCGGCGCTGGTGATCGGCGCGCGTGTGGGCGAGGGGCGGGCCAACGCCCGGGTCTCGGCGATCGGCGACGGCCGCTCGCTGCGCTCGGTGGCGGTGGCGCCGCTCGACAGCGGGCGGCTGGTCGCGCTGGAGGTGGCCTCGGGCGCCACGGTCGCCGAGGGCGACGTGATCGCGCGGCTCGACAGCGACCTGGAGGCGATCGCGCTGGAGCGGGCCGAGCTGGTCGTCGCGGACGCCGAGACGACCTATGCCCGGGTCGAGCAGCTGCGCGGCCGCGGCGCCGCGACAGACGTGCAGGAGCGCGAGGCGCGGCTGGCGCTGGAGCGGGCGCGGCTGGAGCGGCGCGACGCGGCGCTGGCGCTGGAGCGGCGCACGATCACCGCGCCGATCGGCGGGGTGGTGGGACTGCTGCCGGTCGAACAGGGGATGCAGGTCGGGACCGCCACCGAGATCGCCAGCATCGAGGACCGATCGAGCCTGCTGGTCGAGTTCCGGGTGCCCGAGCGGGTCGCCGGGACGATCGCGGTGGGCGACGCGGTCAGCGCCGTGCCGCTGGCGCGGCCCGACCTGACGCTGGCGGGGCGGATCGCCGCGCTCGACAACCGCATCGACGCCACCAGCCGCACCCTGCGGGTGCAGGCGGCGCTGCCCAACGCCGACGACCGCCTGCGCGCGGGCATGGCCTTCGCCATCGAGATGCGCCTGCCGGGCGAGCCGTTCCCCGAGATCGACGCGCTGTCGATCCAGTGGGGGGCCGAGGGCGCCTTCGTCTGGGTCGAGCGCGACGGCCGCGCCGCGCGCGAGCCGGTGCGCATCGTCCAGCGCAACGCCGAGCGGGTGCTGGTCGCGGCGGAGCTGGCGCCGGGCGAGCGGGTGGTGACCGAGGGTGTGCAGCGGCTGCGGGAGGGCGCGCGCCTGCGGTTCATCGGCGATCCGCCGGCCGAGGCGCCCGGCGTCGACGGCGGCGCGCTGGGGCTGAGCGGGGCCGAGCCGGCGGTGCGGGGCGGCTGATGGAGCATGACGACCAGATCGGCGGCGACCTGACCGGCGGCGGCACCGCGCTGTTCGTGCGCCGGCCGATCCTCGCCTTCGTGCTGAGCGCGATGATCGTGATCGCCGGGGCCGCCAGCCTGCTCGGGGTCGAGGTGCGCGAGCTGCCCGACGTCGACCGGCCGGTGCTGACGGTGACGACACAGTTCGACGGCGCCGCGCCCGAGACCATCGACCGCGAGATCACCGCCCCGGTCGAGGGCGCCGTCGCGCGCGTCTCGGGGGTGAAGTCGATCTCGTCGTCCTCGCGCTTCGGCCGCAGCCGGGTGACGGCCGAGTTCAACGACGGCGTCGATCTCGACGTCGCCGCCACCGATACCCGCGACGCGATCGCGCGCATCCGCAACAACCTGCCCGACGACGCCGAGGATCCGCGCATCGTCAAGGCCGACGACAACGCCGACGCGGTGATGCGCATCAGCGTCACCTCGCCCGACCGCAGCGTGGTCGACCTGACGACGCTGGTGGAGGACGCGGTCGAGGACCGGCTGATCTCGGTTCCCGGCGTGGCCGACCTGCAGGTCTACGGCGCGCGCGAGAAGCTGTTCCGGGTCGATCTCGATCCGATGGCGATGGCGAGCCGCGGGCTGACGCTGGCCGAGGTCCGCGCCGCGCTGGCCAACGCCGCCTTCGATTCGCCCGCCGGCGAGATGTCGAGCCGCGATCAGAGCATCGTGGTGCGCACCACCGCGACCCTGGTCACGCCGGCCGAGTTCGAGGCGCTGTCGCTGGGCGGCGACGTCAGCCTCGGCGACGTGGCGAGCGTGACGCTCGGCCCCGATCCGGGCGAGAGCGTCACCCGCGCCAACGGCCAGACCGGGATCGGGCTGGGGGTGCTGCGCCAGGCGCAGTCGAACACGCTGGAGATCTCGGCCGGAGTGCGCGCGGCGGTGGCGCAACTCGCGGGCGAGCTGCCCGACGACGTCAGCATCTTCGTCTCCTCGGACGAGGCGACCTTCATCAAGGGCGCGATCCACGAGGTGCTGCTGACGCTGGCGCTGGCGGTCGCCATCGTGGTCGGGGTGATCTTCCTGTTCCTGCGCGACCTGCGCGCGACGCTGATCCCGGCGGTGACGATCCCGATCGCGCTGATCGGCACGGTGGCGGCGATCCATCTGGTCGGCTTTTCGATCAACATCCTGACGCTGCTGGCGATGGTGCTGGCGACCGGCCTCGTGGTCGACGACGCCATCGTGGTGCTGGAGAACATCGTGCGCCGCCGCGCCGAGGGCATGGGGCCGCGCGCCGCCGCGGTGCTGGGCACGCGGCAGGTGTTCTTCGCGGTGGTGGCGACCACGACGACGCTGGTGGCGGTGTTCGTGCCGCTGTCGTTCCTGCCCGGGCAGGCGGGCGGGCTGTTCCGCGAGTTCGGCTTCACGCTGGCGATCGCGGTGACGCTGTCGGGCGTGGTGGCGCTGACGCTGTGCCCGATGCTGGCGGCGAAGTTCCTTCGCCCGGCGGATGCGGCGCATGCCGGGGGCGGCGGCGCGCTGGGGGCGGCGTTGTCGGGGTTCTACCGCCGCACCCTGCGCGCGGCGCTGAACGCGCCGCTGGTGGTGATCACCGCCTCGGCGCTGTTCGCGGCGACGGCCTGGTTCCTGTTTCCCGGCGTGCAGCGCGAGCTGACCCCGCTCGAGGACCGGGCGGTCGCGGTGGCCTCGGTCACGGCGCCGCAGGGCGTGTCGCTCGACTACACCGCCGCGAAGATGCGCGAGATCGAGGCGCTGGTCGAGCCGCTGCGCGCCTCGGGCGAGGTGACCAACATGTTCCTGATCGCGGGGGCGGGCGGTCAGGCCAACCGCGGCTTCGTCGTGCTGACGCTGGCCGACTGGGGGGATCGCGCGCGCAGCCAGGCCGAGATCGTCGGCGACCTGAACGCGGCGCTGCGCGAGGTGGTCGGCGTGCAGGCCTTCGCGATCCAGCCCAATTCGCTCGGCATCCGCGGCGCCGGGCGGGGGCTGCAGTTCGCCATCCTCGGCGCGAGCTACGCCGGTCTCGCCGAGCAGGGCGCGGCGCTGGTGGCGGCGCTGGAGCAGGACCCGGCCTTCGCCGAGGTGACGCTGAACTACGAGACCACGCAGTCGCAGCTGTTCGTCGAGGTCGACCGGGCGCGGGCCTCGGACCTCGGGATCGCGATCGAGGGCCTCGGCGAGGCGCTGCAGGGGATGCTGGACGGGCGCACGGTGGCGACGGCTTTCGTCGAGGACGAGAGCTACGACGTGAAGATGCTGTCGACCGCCAGCCCGGTGAACGATCCGGGCGATCTCGAGAACCTGTTCGTGCGGACCGCGAGCGGGGCGATGACGCCGATCTCGAGCATCGTGACGCTGCAGGAGCGGGCGGTGGCGCCCGAGCTCGGCCGCGAGCGGCAGCAGCGCGCGGTGGCGGTGACCGCGACGCTGGCGCCGGGGGTGACGCTGGGCGCGGCGCTGGCGCGGGCCGAGGCGGTCGCGGCCGAGGTGCTGCCGCCGGGCGGGCGGATCGTGCCGCTGGCCGAAGCCGCGACGCTGGCGGAGACCTCGTCGGCGCTGCTGGTCACCTTCGGCTTCGCGATGCTGGTGGTGTTCCTGGTGCTGGCGGCGCAGTTCGAGAGCTTCGTCAGCGCGGTGATCCTGATGGCGACGGCGCCGCTGGGGCTGGCCTGCGCGGTGTTCGCGCTGCTGCTGACCGGGACCAGCCTCAACGTCTACAGCCAGATCGGCATCGTGCTGCTGGTGGGCGCGATGGCCAAGAACGGCATCCTGATCGTCGAGTTCGCCAACCAGCTGCGCGACCGCGGGATCGGGGTGCGGCAGGCGATCGAGGACGGGGCGCTGCTGCGGCTGCGGCCGGTGATGATGACGATGACCGCGACGGTGCTGGGCGGGGCGCCGCTGATCTTCTCCTTCGGGGCGGGGGCCGAGGCGCGCGAGGCGCTGGGCTGGATGATCGTCGGCGGGCTGGGGCTCGCGACCGTCGCGACGCTGTACGTGACGCCGGTCGCCTATCTGCTGCTGGCCGGCCTGTCGGCGCCGCGCGCCGCCGAGGAAGCCCGGCTGGCCGAGGAGCTGGCGGCGGCGCTGCGGCCGGGAGCGTGATCCGGCGGCGGGCGTCCCACGATGGGACGGGGATCAGGTTACTGTTTTTGCTGTGATAAAAGTCAGAAGGCAGAGTTATCCACAGGGCGGCGAGGGGGCCGCCGGCCCGGACCCCTGCGCCGCGTCGGCGTCGCACGGGTTGCGCCGGGGCGCCCGCGGCGCGCTGCGGCGGGGCGCTTGTGGCGCCGGCGCCCGGACTCGATGCGCGGCGCGGGTGGAGGGCAAGAACAAGGAGCGGCCTGTGGGCCGCGAGTCTTTTTTTCTCCCCGCCTGTTGGCGGGGCCCCTCGTCTGCTCGATAGATTTCAAGCCTGAATGAAATCCCGGGGGAGGCTTGGGGGCCTGCGCCCG
>CAYTMB010000152.1:0-5999 GCA_964438465.1 uncultured Rhodovulum sp.
TTCCTTGACCTCGTCGAGCTTGAACGGCTTGATGATGGCCTCGATCTTCTTCATGACGGCGGGCTCCGTGCTCGTGGGTCCTTGGCGACCGGTTTTCCGGGGTCCCGACTTGAAAACAGCTTGATATCGAGGTTTCAACGCAGGCCCGGCGCGGTTCCCCGGACCGCGCCTGCGAATCCGGGAAGCTTGCCTAATAACACGGCAAACTGCCCGAATCCTCGGCAAATCGCGAAGCGGTCCCACAATCCGGCCAGGGCCGGGACGCGGCATTTTTCGCTCGCGCCGGCGCGGGGGCTCTGCTAGGGAACGCCGTCATTCGGGACCGTCGCGGCGGTCCCGGCCGCGGGCGTGGCGGAATTGGCAGACGCACCAGATTTAGGTTCTGGCGCCGCAAGGCGTGGGGGTTCAAGTCCCTCCGTCCGCACCAGGCTCAAGGCGCCGCCGGCTTGGCGGGATCGGCCAGCGCCCGGTTCACGAAGGTCAGCTTCACCGTGTTCGACCTCGTCGCCTGCGCGCTCGATTCCATGCCGGCGGTCAGGATCTGGGTGTCGACCTGGCCCTTCACCTTGTCGCTGGCCGTCAGCACGAACTTGAGCACGACCTCGATCGATTTCGCGGCCAGCTGCGGCTCGTTCCGCAGGCTGTCCTGCAGCGCTTGCCGCGTCGCCAGCAGGAGGTCGCTGAACCGGATGGTGGTCGCCGCGTCGGCGCTCAGCACCTCCGTCCCGCGCGGCGGCGTGAGCTTGACGGTCACGGTCGAGGCCTCGCTGCTCCCCGCCGAGGTCTCGGCGCTCAGCGCCGACTTGCTGAACACCGGCACCGTCAGTGCGGTGGAGGCGGCGCCGGCGGCGGCGTCCTCCACCAGCAGCGTCACCTCCACCTCGGTCAGCGCGAGGCCCAGCGTGTCGCCCGGAGTGTTGCGCAGGACGACGAGCTCGCGCTTGATGTCGGTGATCGTCGCGGCGAGCGAGAACGACTCGACGGCGCCCGACGGCCCCGACCGCCAGTACGGCAGGCCGAACACCAGGGCGAAGGCGCCCAGCCCGACGCTCAGCGCGACGGCGTATCTCAGCGCCTCGGCGGCGTTCATCATTCGATCACCTTCAGCGGTTGGATCCGGACCTCGACCAGCCCGAACGCGCCGAACTGCTCGTTGACATAGGCGCGATCCACCAGGCCGGCGCCGACGGCCTCGGGCGGGCCGTCGACCCGCAGCGCCGTATCCATCAGGATCTGCTTCACCAGCCGCCAGGGCGCGTCGAGCCGGTAGACGATCTCCGCCGACCCGTCGCCGAGCCGCTGAACCGAGCCGGTCAGCCGCCGGCCCTCCAGCTCCGGCGGCGGGGCCCGGTCCGGCGGCGCGGTCAGCGAGAACAGCGGGGCGTCGCCGCCGGCCCCGCCGGTCTGGGCCAGCAGGTTCTGCAGGAAGAACAGCACCTGCGCCGCGGCGCCGCTGACGTTGGCGGCCGCCTGGCTGGTCCCGGACTCGAGCGTGTAGAGATCCCACTGGTCGCGGGGCACCTGCGCGCGAAACGCCGCGTTCCCCTCGTCGCGCGCCCGGCGCGCGGGCGACTTCGCGAGATTGGTCGGATACGGCCCGATCACGTCGACGCCGACGCCGAGCACGTCGGGCCACGAATCGGGCAGGTCCGGGCCGCCGCGGGCGGAGAAGCTCGCGACGCCGTTCCGCCCGGAATCCCAGGCGCCCACGGCGATGACCCGGTCCGGCCAGGCCCAGGGATTGATGAACCCCGCCGCGGAGACCGGATCGGCGATGTTCCCCATCGCCACGACCGGCACCGCGCCCGCGTCGCTCGCGGCGCGCAGCGCCGCGACGACCGGTTCGAGCTCGTCCGGGGGCGTGCGCCGCCAGAACGCCGCGTCGGGCCCGATGCTCAGGTTGGCGATCATCGGCCCGTCGCCCTGCGCGGTCGCGACCACCGCCCCGAGCGCCTGCACGGTCCGCACCGTGATCGGCGCGATGTCGGGATGCAGGTACCAGACCTGCGGCCCGCCCGGATCGGCCGCCAGCGCGAGCGCCTCGCGCACCGGCAACGCCAGCGCCGCGCCGCCGATGACGGGCAGGCCGACGAGTCCGGAAGCGTCGCCGGGCGATCCCGGCGGGGCGGGGCGAAGCACGAAGGTATAGGTCTCGTCCGGCTGCGCCTGGAGCGCGGCGATCTTGTCCGCGGGCCCGAGGCGGAGCGGCGTCTGCTGGCCGGATACTGGTGCGGGCAGGGGCCACACTCCGCTCAGGGCGACACAGGTCAGGGCGAGGGCGCGGCGCGTCATGGCCGGATCTCCACCGGACCCCGTTAGCACGGTTTTGCGCCCGCATACAGACCGACCTGCCCGCGCGCGGGCCTTTCCCGCTTGAACTGCCCCGCCGCCGAAAATAGAAGGGCGCAGATCGAGGGGCGGGTGCTGCCTGATCCCAACTGAAAGAGGATGGGCTACGCATGCAGGTCACTCAGACCCTGAACGAAGGCCTGAAGAAGGGCTACGCCATCACGGTCCCGGCCGCCGAGCTGGAGGCCAAGGTCAGCGAAAAGCTCGAGGAGGCCCGCAAGGACTTCCAGATGAAGGGTTTCCGCAAGGGCAAGGCCCCGGCGGCGCTGATGAAGAAGATGTTCGGCAAGTCCGTGCTCGGCGAGGCGATGCAGGAGAGCATCGACGCCGCGATGCGCGACCATTTCGAGGCGACCGGCGACCGGCCCGCGCTCCAGCCCGAGGTCAAGATGACCAACGAGGCCTGGGCCGAGGGCGAGGACGTGCAGGTCTCGGTGGTCTACGAGGCGCTGCCCGAGGTGCCCGAGGTCGATTTCGCCGCGCTGACGCTGGACAAGCCGGTCGCCGAGATCGACGACGCCGCGGTGGCCGAGGCGCTGGAGAATCTCGCGAAATCGGCCAGCCTGTTCGAGGACCGCGCCGCGGACGCCCCCTCCGAGGACGGCGACCAGGTCACCATCGACTTCAAGGGCGCCATCGACGGCGCCGAGTTCGACGGCGGCGCCGCCGAGGATTTCCCGCTGGTGCTGGGCTCGGGCAGCTTCATCCCCGGTTTCGAGGAGCAGCTGGTCGGCCTGACCGCGGGCGCGGCCAGGGACGTGAGCGTGACCTTCCCCGAGAGCTACGGGGCGGCGCATCTCGCCGGGAAGGAGGCGGTGTTCGCGGTGACGGTCAAGGCGGTCAAGGCGCCCAAGCCCGCGCCGGTCGACGACGCGCTGGCCGAGCGGTTCGGCGCCGAGAACCTCGAAGCGCTGACCGAGCAGATCAAGCGCCGGCTCGCGGCCGAATACGACGGCGCCTCGCGCGCGATCCTCAAGCGCCGGCTGATGGACGCGCTCGACGGGCTGCTCAGCTTCGAGCTGCCGCCGAGCCTGGTCAAGGCCGAGGCCGACCAGATCGCGCATCAGCTCTGGCACGACGAGAACCCCGACCACCACGGCCACGATCACGCCGAGATCACCCCGACCGCCGAGCACCAGAAGCTCGCCGAGCGGCGGGTGCGCCTCGGGCTGCTGCTCGCGGACGTCGGCACCAAGGCCGAGATCACCGTCGCCGACCAGGAGATGCAGCGCGCGGTGATCGCCCAGGCGCGGCAGTATCCCGGCCAGGAGCGGCAGTTCGTCGAGTTCATCCAGAAGAACCCGCAGGCGCTGCAGCAGCTGCGCGCGCCGATCTTCGAGGAGAAGGTCGTCGATCATGTGCTGGGTCTCGCCCAGGTGACCGAGACCCCGGTCAGCAAGGACGAGCTGCAGAAGGCGATCGAGGCGCTCGAGGAAGCGGCGCCCGAAGCAGCGGCGCCCGAGGCGGCGGCGCCCGAGGCCTGAGGCCCCGGGCGAAGACGGGGCCACGCCCGCGATCGTGGCGGCGTGCCGGGCGGGCTGACCTGCCCGGAATGCGCGTGACGGGGCGGCGATCTTGCCCGCCGCGTCGGGCGGGATCGGGAGAGCGGCCAGGTGTGCTGGAGCGGTGAGGCCTCGTTTGCGCTCGCGGCGGTCGGTTTCGGCGCCACCGCCTGGGCCGCGCACAAGGGCGAGAGCCCGCTGCTCTGGACCCCGCTCGCCTATTTCTCCGGCATGGAGCTGCTGCAGGCCTTCACCTATTCGGTGATCGACCAGTGCGCGCTGCCGTCGAACCAGATCGCGACGATGCTGGGTTATCTGCACATCGCCTTCCAGCCGTTCTTCGGCTGCCTGCTGGCGCTGTATTTCGTGCCGCCGGTGGTGCGGCGGGCGGCGATGCCCTGGGCGATGGCGGTGGCCGGGCTCTCGGCGGCGTTCATGATGCTGCAGGTCTATCCGTTCGACTGGGCGGGAACCTGCGCGCCGGGGCGCCCGCTCTGCGGGCTGGAGCTGTGCTCGGTCTCGGGCAACTGGCACATCGCCTGGGATCTGCCGCTCAACGCCATCGCCGAGGTCAACACGCCCTGGGTGCAGGGCAACCCGGTCCTGCGGGCGGTCATCGGCCACGGCTTTCTCGGCTACATGATCGCGATGTTCCTGGTGCCGTTCCTGTTCGGCTCCTGGCGGATCGTGCTCTATCACATCGTGATGGGGCCGCTGCTGGCGCGTTCGCTGACCGACAATCCCAACGAGGTCCCGGCGATCTGGTGCCTGCTGTCGATCGCCTTCCTGCTGGTGGTGGTCAAGACCCCGGTCCGCCGGTTCATGCACGTCAATTCCTGGCCGCTCTGGCGGTTCATGGGCATCGAGACCCCGCAACCGACGGCGCCGCGCGTCGTCTGAACCAGCGCCGCGGCGCCTGTGGATAAGCTTGTGCATAACTTTTATATCAAATAATATCAACTACTTGATTTGCGTCACATCGTGCGACGCCCGCCTCACGCCAGATGCGCGACGACCTCGCGCCGGTGCGGCCGGTCGCGGTGCTCCCACAGGTAGATCCCCTGCCAGGTCCCGAGCGCGAGGCTCCCGCCGCTGACCGGGACCCCAAGCGAGACCGGCAGCAGCGCCGCCTTCAGATGCGCGGGCATGTCGTCCGGGCCTTCGGCGCGGTGGGTCATCCAGCCCTGCGCGGGGTCGTCCGCCGGCGGGATCAGCCGGCGCAGGAAGCTCTCCAGATCGGCCCGCGCCGAGGGATCGGCGTTCTCCTGGATCAGCAGCGAGGCGGAGCTGTGGCGCAGGAACAGCGTCAGCAGCCCCTCGCGCAGGCCGGCCCCGGCGACCCAGCGCGCGACGGGCCGGGTGATCTCGACGAGGCCGGCGCCGCGGGTCTCGATCGTGAACGTCGTCTGCATTCGGCGGCTCTCCCGGTCGGGGCGCTCTTGCGCCGGCCCAGGCGGGGTGGATCGCCCGGGCCGGGGCTGCTAGTCAAGACCGGCGCCGGCGCGCGCCGCGGCGACGGGCGCGCCCGCGCTCGGGGAGAGGATCGGACGATGGCGGCTGGACGGGGCGCGGCGGGGACGCGGCGATGAAGCTCTCGGTCTGCGAGGTCTGCGGCCGGCTGCGCCAGTTCGAGCAATCCGCCTGCCGCGGCTGCGGCGCGGCGCTCGGCTTCTCGCCCGAGGCGATGGAGCTGATCGCGATCGAGCCGCTGGACGAAGGGCTGGACGGCGGCCCGGTCGCGCCGGTCGGGCGGCCCGAGGCGCCGCTCCGGCTTTGCGTCAACGCCGGGGCGAACGGCTGCAACTGGCTGGTCGCGGTCGAGGACGCGGAGGCGCGCTGCCTGTCCTGCCGGCTCAACCGCAACCTCGCCGACATGTCGGTGCCGCTGCACCGCGAGAAGTGGCGGCTGCTCGAATGCGCCAAGCGGCGGCTGATCTACGCGCTGATGCGGCTGCGCCTGCCGGTCGCCGCCAAGATGGCGCCGGGGCGGGGCGGCCTCGCCTTCGACTTCCTGATCGGCTCGCAGGGCGCGCCGGTGATCACCGGCCACGCCAGCGGCCTGATCACCATCAACATCCTCGAGGCGGATTCCGTCGAGCGCGAGCGCCAGCGCATCGCGCTGAACGAGCCCTACCGCACGCTGCTCGG
>CAYTMB010000153.1:0-5998 GCA_964438465.1 uncultured Rhodovulum sp.
CGCGGTCCAGTAGATCGCCTTGTCGAGGCCGGCGCCGCCCTTGAGCCGGTCGGCGCCGAGCCCGCCGCTGAGGATGTCGTTGCCGTCGCCGCCGAACAGGCGGTCGTCGCCGATCCCGCCCTGCAGGGTATCGGCGCCGTCGCGCCCCTTGATCCGGTCGTCGCCCATGTCGCCGGCGATCCGGTTGTCCCCGGCGTCGCCCGACAGGCGGTCGTTGAACCGCGAGCCCTCGATCCCTTCGACGTCCTTGAACGTGTCGCCCGCCGCTTCGCGGGTGTTGGCGGCGGCGTTCTGCAGATCGACGGTCAGGCCGGTCGGCGACGAGCTGTAGCCGACGATGTCGAATCCCTTGCCGCCGATCAGCCGGTCCGCCCCGGCGCCGCCGAACAGCTGATCGTCGCCCGAGCCGCCCTTGAGCCGGTCGTTGCCCCCGAGGCCGCTCAGGATGTTGTCGCGCTTGTCGCCGGTGAGCTTGTCCTTGAACTCGGAGCCCTGCAGGCCGTTGATGTTGTCGAAGATGTCGCCGGCCGCGTCGCCGGTGTTGCGCTGCGGCTTCGCGAGATAGACGATCACCCCGGATCTCGCGTCGGAATAGCCGGCGATGGTGCTGATGCCCTGGCCGATCAGCGTGTCCGCGCCGGTTCCGCCGACCAGCACCGTGGTCGCGAACTGGCCGATCAGGACGTCGTCGCCGCCGCGCCCGCGCAGGACGCTGTTGACCATGCCGCCGCGCAGCTCGTCCGCCTTGGTCGAGCCGATGAGATGCTCGATCCCGATATAGGTGTCGCCGCGGGCGTCGCCGGTGTTCCGGTTCGGGTTGCTGAGATCGGCGCGCACGCCGGAGGTGGCGGTGTGGTAGGACGCCGCGTCGGCGTCGCCGATGCCGCCGTTCAGGATGTCCGCGCCCGGGCCGCCCGCCAGCAGGTCGTTGCCCGCAAAACCGATCAGCTCGTCCGCGCCCCTGGTCCCCGTCAGCCGGTCATCGCCCGGCCCGCCGCGAAATATCGCCAATGTCTGCTCCTGTTCGTGCTGCGGCGCGCAGCTTCGCCGCGCGCCGAACCTCGCCATCATTCGTCACAAATGCGGGGAACATCGGCGGAAGTCAAACCGCCCGGCCGGCATGGTTAACCCGGTCCGCGGATTGTCGCCGGTCCGCAGGCGCTCAGCCGGCGCGCCGGTCGTCGTGCAGATCCTCGCCCGGCCAGTCGGCCGGCGCCGCGGCGAAGCGCCAGACCAGCGCGGCGGCGACGAGCAGCGCCAGCACCACGAACCAGCCCGCCGGGCCGAAGGCGGCGAGGATCAGCGCCCCGACGCCGGCGGCGAGCACGAGCGCGGCGACGAGCAGGATCACCAGCAGAATCTCGGCGGTCATGGCGTTTGCCCTCGGCGGCGATACTCCCTATCTTGCCACGATACGCCGCCGGTTCAAGTCCCGGCGCGTCGCATCGGAGGTCTTCGCCCATGCCCGCTCCCCTCGTCCTCGGACCGCTGGCCTGGACCGCGCTGCGCATGGGCGCGGTGGCGGCGGTGGCGCTCTACGCCGCGCGCGGGCGGTCCCAGCCCAAGCGCGCCGATCACGAACTTGTGCTCGACGACCTGCCCGACGGCGTGAGCGCGCGGCCGCATCGCGCCGAGGACGAGAGCGCGATGCACGGCGCCGGCCGGTTTCGCCGCACGATCCGGCTCGGGCCGAACGGCCCCGGCTTCGAGGTCGACGCCGCCGCGCTGGGCCGGCTGCGGTTCCGTCGGGTCGGCTGAGCCGGATGGGCCTGCGGCTGCACAATTCGCCGACCTCGCCCTTCGTGCGGATGGTGGCGGTCACGCTGCGCGAGACCGGGCTGCTCGACGGGGTCGAGCTGGTCGCCGCCGCCGGCACGCCGCTCGAGCCCGGCACGATGCCGGTGGGGCAGAACCCGCTCGGCAAGGTCCCGACGCTCGAGCGGCCCGACGGGCCGGCGCTCTACGACAGCCGGGTGATCTGCCGCTACCTCGACGCCCTCGGCGGCGGCGGGCTCTATCCGGCGGCGCCGCGGCTGTGGGAGACGCTGACGCTGGAGGCGACCGGGCACGGGATCGCCGAGGCCGGGCTGCTGATGATCTACGAGGGCCGGCTGCGGCCCGAGGCGGCGCGCTCCGGGCCCTGGGTCGAGGCGCAGTGGATCAAGGTCGCCCGCGCCCTTGATGCGCTCGAGGCGCGCTGGATGTCGCATCTCGCCGGCCCGCTCGACATCGGCCAGATCGCGGTCGGCTGCGCGCTCGGCTATCTCGACTTCCGGCTCGACGCCCGCGGCTGGCGCAGCGGCCGCCCGGCGCTGGCGGCCTGGGCGGCGAAATTCGCCGAACGGCCGTCGATGGCCGCGACCCGGCCGGTCGGCTGAGGCCGAAAGCCGGCGGTCCTTCCCCTCACCCAACGCGCTGCGCCTGGGCGCCGGGCCCCGGGCCACAAGCGCGACGGCGCCGCGCGCCGCGGGCGCGGCGGCGCAACCGGCGCGGCGTCGACGCGGCGCCCGGTCCGGCCGGCGGCGGCCGTCAGGCCGGCGGCGGGCGGAGGCGCGCGGTCCGGGCGTGTTTCGGGTTGGCGCGGCGCCGCGCATCGGCCAGTGTCGGCGCGCCCGCGGGCGTGTGGATGAACATGGGGGATCGCGACGTTGAAGGACCGGACCGTACTGGCCGAAGGGCTGCTGTTTCCGGAGGGGCCGGTCGCCTGTCCGGACGGATCGGTGCTGCTGGTCGAGATCCAGCGCCAGACCGTGACGCGGGTTGCCGCGGACGGCGTCGTCTCGGTCGTGGCCGAACTCGACGGCGGGCCGAACGGCGCGGCGGTCGGGCCGGACGGGGCGCTCTACATCTGCAACAACGGCGGCTTCCTGTTCCAGCAAAGCGGCGCGATCAACCGCACGAGGCCCGGCGTGCCCGAAGGCTACGCCGGCGGCTGGATCGAGCGGCTGGATCTCGCGACCGGCAATCGGCGGGTGCTCTACACCCATTGCGGCGAGCACCGGCTGGTCGGGCCCAACGACATCGTGTTCGACCGGCTCGGCGGGTTCTATTTCACCGACTACGGCAAGATGCACCCGCGCCACCGGATGAACGGCGGGCTCTACTACGCGCTGGCGGACGGCTCGCGGATCGTCGAGGTCGCCTATCCGATGGTGCTGCCGAACGGGGTCGGGCTGTCGCCGGACGAAAGCACGGTCTATGTCGCCGAGACCGACAGCGGCCGGCTCTGGGCCTTCGACCTGAGCGCGCCCGGCGCGGCGCCGCGGCATTCCGACGACACGCCACACGGCGGGCGGCTGGTCTGCGGGCTGCCGGGCTACCAGCGGCTCGACAGCCTGGCGCTGGACGTGGACGGCAACATCCATGTCGCGACGTTGAACGCCGGCTGCATCAGCGTCATCACTCCCGCCGGCGCGGTGATCGAGCAGATCCCGACCGGCGATCCGGTGACGACGAACGTCTGTTTCGGCGGGCCGGACCGCAGGACCGCCTATGTCACGCTGTCCGGATGGGGCCAGCTGATCGCCATGCCGTCGCGCTACACCGGCCTGCCGCTCGCCGGGGAGGTTTGACCGGGCCGGGGTCGAACGACGCGGGACGCACGCATATTTTGCGGGCGCCGCGGTGCGCCGGTCACGCGCGGCGCCGACGGCGCGTCGGGCTTGACCGACGGTCCGCCGCGTGGAGGCGTCGCCCGAGGCGGGCTTCGGGCGACGCCGGGGCGCTTCACTGCGCCGGGATCGACTCCGCCGGCTCGGCGTCGGCGGCCTCGCCCGGGAGCGTCGACACGTCTTCCGACGGGATCGACGCGCCCAGGGTGAAGTTGACCAGATCGGTGAACGCGAACTTGCCTTTCTTGCCGAGGGTCGGCGTCCATTCGGGCGCCTGCACGATATACGAGGCCTTGTCCGCCTCCAGGATCGCGGCGAAGGTATTGGCCACGATCCGCCCGCCGGCGCCGGCGAGGCGCATGCCCGCGGCCAGCGCCTCGGCTTCGCGCAGGCAGTAGAACCACAGCGGCGCCGGCCCCTCGCCGTTCGGGACGTTCCTCCAGATCTCGGAATCGTCGAGTCGGCGAACCCCCAGATGCGCCGCCACCGCCTGTCCGCTGGGAAGTTTCGCGTCGATGCCGCGCTGCAGGTTGCGGCTGGCGAGCGAGCGGTGCTGCGGCGGCGTCGACGGATCGACCACCGTGTCGGGCAGAAGCAGCAGCGGCGTCGAGATCCGGATGTCGATCAGCTTGCTCTCCTGCGCCTGCGGTCCGAAGAAGGCCGCCCAGTCGACCCGCAGCTCGGCGGGCACCGGCCGGCCGCCGCGCAGGTCTCCCGTGCTCTGCGGCGCTCCCGGATCGGGCGGGAACAGGCCCGCGGCGCGGATCGGCAGGGTTCCCGGCGCGCTGAGCAGGTAGCCCGGCCGGACCTGGCTGTGGCCGAACCGGTAGGCCGCGACGCTGAACTCGACCGGCATGAACGCGCCGGGGTAGTCGGAGAACCTGAACGGCAGGCGCTCGATCGCGCGCTTGATCCCCCGCCGCCCCACGGTGCGGGCGAGGAACTCCTGCACCACGATCCACTGGTAGTGCCAGCGGACGATGTGCTGCGCTTGTTCGAACCGCTCCTGCGCGCCCATCGACGGATCGGTGGCCGTGTCGAACACCTTGTTGTGGAACTTGAGGAACAGCAGGTGCAACTGCGAGATGATGATGTTCTCGTCGTTGCGCGGGTCGCCGATCAGGGCCCTGCCCTGGCTGTTGCGCGGCAGGTCGAACCCGTCCGGGCTCGTCAGCATCTTGCCGGGCGCGGTCTGGTCGTAGAGATAGGGCTGCACCTTCGGGCCCAGCCCGTAGACGCTGTCGAGCTCCAGCGCCGGCGTGCGGAAGTTGCGCGTCGCCCCCGGGTCGATCTGCTGCTCGAGCGCCGAGGTGGCGTCGAGCGTCAGGTCGTGGTCGACGAACTGGCCGAGGAAGGTGTAGCCCGCCTTGATCCGCGGATTGTTCTGCGAGATGTCGCTCGGCGGCGGCGCGCCGCCGTCCATCGCGCCGCCCACCTTGCCGAGCTCGGTCGGACCCGGCTGGAACGCCGTGAGCGAGCGCAGGTAGGGGAACATCCGGCCGAATCGGCCGGTCTCGGTGAAACGTCCACGCGGAACGTCGCCGCCGCGGTCGAACTTGCCCGCGGCATAGCCGCCGCCGTGGCCTGAACTGTATTTGACGTCCATGACTTCCCTCATTGCTGGCGGAAGGCCCCGGTGGTCCTCTGGCTGGCGCTCGCAATACCGAGCGGCGTACTGAAAATTGGATCGGGGCCGTCTGAAGGCGCTCGAATCTCGTTGTGAAAAACCGGCGGACAAAATTTCCGCCAGCATCTTTATCACGCCCGGGGATATTCGCGAAGCGGAATGTGCTCGGCCTGCGCGCAGGCTAGAGGCTGCGCCGCGCCGCCAGCGCCGCGCCGATGGTGCCGTCGTCGAGGTAGTCGAGCTCGCCGCCGACCGGCACGCCCTGCGCCAGCGAGGTGATCTTCAGCCCCGCCGGCTCCAGCGTCTCGGCGATGTAATGGGCGGTGGTCTGGCCGTCCACGGTGGCGTTGAGCGCGAGGATCACCTCGGTGATCGCCTCGTCGCGCAGCCGCGCGACCAGCTGCGGGATGCGCAGCGCCTCGGGGCCGACGCCGTCGAGCGCCGACAGCACGCCGCCGAGCACATGGTAGCGGCCGCGAAAGGCGCCGGCGCGCTCCATCGCCCAGAGGTCGGCCACGGTCTCGACCACGCAGATCTCGCCGGTCGCGCGCCGCGGATCGGCGCAGAGCCCGCACAGCGGCGCGGTGGCGATGTTGCCGCAGCGGTCGCATTCGCGCACCGATCCGGCGACCTCGGTCAGCGCCTGCGCCAGCGGGTCGAGCAGCAGCGCGCGCCGGCGGATCATCGCGAGCACGGCGCGCCGCGCCGAGCGCGGCCCCAGCCCCGGCAGCCGCGCCATCAGCGCGATCAGCCGCTCGAC
>CAYTMB010000154.1:0-5978 GCA_964438465.1 uncultured Rhodovulum sp.
CGCTCAACTCGGCCGTTAAGACTTTATATCAATGATAACAACCCCTTGACCAGCGTATCAACATGATACACCCGCGGTCAGGCCCAGGTGAAGCGCAGCTTCTCCAGCTCGGCGCCGGCGATCCTGTCGCGGGCGCGGGCGGTGACCCGGCCGCCGAGCGTGCGGTAGAACGCCGTCCCGATCCGGTTCGCGGCGAGGCACCAGACCGTCAGCGGCGCGATCCCGCGCGCGCGCAGCTCGGCCCGGGCGCCGGCGAACAGCCGGCTGCCGAAGCCGAGGCCCTGGCAGTCGGGGCGGATGTACAGCTCCTGGATCTCGCCGCCCGGCCCGCTGCGGCAGCGCCCGATCAGCGCGTATCCCACCACCTCCGGCCCCAGGCTGATCACCATCACCCGCCCGCCGGAATCGTGCAGCCGCCGCCACCAGGCCGGCCCGCGGCGCGAGATCATCCGGCTCAACCCCGGCTCGGGGATCACGCCGGCATAGGCGTAGCGCCAGCCCGCGGCGTGCACGGCGGCCAGCGCCGCGGCGTCCGCAGGCTCTGACCAGCGGGTCGAAAGGGCGCAGTCGCGGTCCGGAAGCGGCTCCATGCCCGCAGGATACCCCCGGGCCGCCCGCCGTTCAAGCGTGCGACGGACTCGGTCGGAGCCGCCACAGGGCTGGACGCGCGCGCGCGCCGCGCCATCTGCTGTCACGCCATCCCACGCCGGGGCCGCAGATGACCGAACACGACCTCCAGCCCCGGGGCGAGACCGCGATCCGCCCCGCGCGGCCGCCGCTCCACCGGGTGCTGCTGCTCAACGACGACTTCACCCCGCGCGACTTCGTCGTCGCGGTGCTGCGCTCGGTGTTCCGGCTGAGCACCGACCAGGCGCATCGGGTGATGATCCTCGCCCACACCCGCGGCCTCTGCGTCGTCGCGGTCTACACCCGCGACGTGGCCGAGACCAAGGCCGCCCAGGGCACCGACGCCGGCCGCCGCGAGGGCTATCCGCTCGCCTTCCTGACCGAGCCCGAACCGGACGAGGACTGAAATGATGCGATCTCCGCGAGTCCATGCCTGCAGGCACGGCCCTGCGCACGCGTGCACAAGCGATCAAATCATTGATTTGAAAGGAAATTCTCGAAAATTTCAACCTTTTGGAAACCGGTGTTAACGCGCCCGCCCGCCTGGGGAGAACGGAAAAGGCCAGCCGGGCGCGCCCGGCTGGCCTCTTCGTCAGGTCCTGACGGCGGTCAGTGCTCGCCGCCGGCCATCGCGGCGTCGCGCAGCTCCGCCTCGCTGCCGCCGGCGCCGTTGAAGACGACGTTCAGCACCACCGCGGCGATCGCGCCGAGCAGGATGCCAGAGTCGATCAGCGGCGCGATCGCATGGGGCAGCCAGATGTGGAAGCTCGGCGCCACCAGCGGGATCATCCCGAAGCCGATCGAGATCGCCACCACGAAGAGGTTGTTGCGGGTGGTCGCGAAGTCGACCCGGCCGAGGATGCGGACGCCGGTGGCCGCGACCATGCCGAACATCACCAGCCCCGCGCCGCCCAGCACCACCGTCGGCAGCGACTCGACCAGCGCCCCCATCTTGGGCGTGAGGCCGAGCACGATCATGATCACGCCGCCGGCGACGCAGACGAAGCGCGAGCGGACGCCGGTGACCCCGACGAGGCCGACGTTCTGCGAGAAGGAGGTGTAGGGGAAGGTGTTGAAGAGCCCGCCGATCACCGTGCCGAGGCCGTCCGTCCGCAGGCCGGCGGCGAGCTCCGGCTGGGTGATCTTCTTGCCGGTGATGTCGCTGAGCGCCAGGAACATGCCGGTCGATTCGATCATCACGACGATCATGACCAGCGTCATGGTGATGATGAGGATCGGGTCGAAGATCGGCGTCCCGAAATGCAGCGGCGGGATCAGCGCGAACCACTCGGCCTGGCCGATCTGGTCGTAGTGCATCATCCCGAGCGCCGCGGCGATGATCGCGCCGACGACGATGCCGCAGAGGACGGCGATGTTCGACAGGAACCCCCTGGCGAAGCGGGCGATGGCGACGATGACGGCGAGCACGATCGCCGAGAGGATGATGTTCGAGACAGGGGCGTAAGCCGGGTTGTAGGTCGTCGGCGCCGGCGCGAAACCCTGCGGCGCCGGGGGAACCGCATCGCCGAGTCCGGCCACCGTCGCCAGCCAGTCGGCATGGGCGGGATCGACGATCCTGGGCGCGGTGGGCCCGACCGGGTTGCCGAAGATCCAGTTGATGCCGACCCGCATCAGGGTGATGCCGATGATCAGGATGATCGTGCCGGTCACCACCGGCGGGAAGTAGCGCAGCATCCGGCTGACCAGCGGCGCGAGCAGGATCGCGATCGCCCCGGCGCCGATGATCGCGCCGAAGATCATCCGCGCGCCTTCCGGCCCGGGGTTGGCCGCGGCCATCGACACCATCGGGCCGACCGAGGCGAAGGTCACGCCCATCATCACCGGCAGCTTGATCCCGAACCAGGGGCCGGCGCCGAACGACTGTATGATCGAGACCACGCCGCAGACGAAGAGGTCGGCCGAGATCAGGAACGCGACGTCCTCCGGCGAGAGCTGCAGCGCGCGGCCCACGATCAGCGGCACGGCGATCGCGCCGGCGTACATCACCAGCACATGCTGCAGGCCAAGCGTGAACAGCTTTGGCGCTGGCAGAATCTCATCAACAGGGTGAATGGCTGTTGCCATGTGTGTTGGTCTCCGGGGTTGGATGGCGGGAAGGCGACCTTGTCATTGCGGGCGCGGCGGCGACGATGCCGTCGCGTCCTGTCCGGCAGCGACGCCCCGATCCTGCTGATCGAGGCTCCCGCTGTCCATACCGCATCCGGCGAAAGACTTTCGGATTTTCGGCCATAACGCCGCCGAGGAGCCGGCTGCGCCACAGAAGCGGACATTGTGCTGCATCGCAGCGCAACCGGAAGAACCCCGATCGCGTCGCCGGGCGCCGGCGCCTCGGCCGTCCCCAACCGCGGGAACGGCCGAGATCGGAGACTTACATCTCGAGTTCGGGTCCGTCGTAGTCGGTCGAGACCTCGATCTCCCCCGCCACGATCTGCGCGCGGAGCTCGTCGACCCTGGCGCGCACCTCGGCCGGAACGCTGTCGGACAGGACCAGCGAAATCGCGTCGGGGTTCTCCAGTCCGATCCGCCTGATCGTGCCGGGCTCCCACTTGGACTCGGTCAGGTCGCGCACCGCCTCGACGCTGGGAATGCCGACATCTGCGAGGGCCGACGCGACGAAGACGTCCGGGGCGACCACGGTCCAGTCGATGACGTTGCCGATCTGCTTGACGCCCGCCTCGCGCATCGCGTCGGTCGCGCCCTGACGGCCGGCGTTCAGCATCGTGAAGATGATGTCGGCGCCCCGCTCGATCACGGCGCTGGCGGCGCGACGGGCGATGTCGACGTCGTCCTGATTGCCCGCGAAGGTGGTCACGAACTCGGCCTCGGGGTTGGTGTGCATCACCCCGTTGTAGAACCCGCCGCGTCCCTTGAGGCCGGGCGTCACCCGGATTCCGGAGATGTGGCCGACAACGCCGGATTGCGTCATGAGGCCCGCGGCCGCGCCGCCGAGCCAGGCGCTCTCCTCCTGCAGGACTTCATAGCTCGACAGGTTCGGGCCCGTGACGTTGCCCTGCACCACCACAAAACGGACATCGGGAAATTCGGCCGCCACCGTCGCCGCAGCTTCGTTATTCTGCCCGCCGTGAGCGATCACCATGTCGGGCGACCCTTCCGCGAGCTTGCGCAGCGCCGCCTCGAGATCTTCCCTGACCGGCTGGACGCCGTCTATGTATTCGATCTTCGCGCCGAACTTATCCTCGATCGCCTGAAGCCCGTTGTAGCCGGCTTCCATGAATCCGTTGTCATCGACCTGACCGGGGAGCAACATTGCAATATGCAATGCGCTGTTTCCATATGCGATGCTTGCGCTCGTCAACAGAACCGACGCGGCAATTGTCGAGCGTACGACAATTCCAATGCCCTTCATCTCATTCCTTTCAGCTGGATTGGCGTAATCACTAGATATTTGGTAAGGCGCAGAGTCAATCTGCCAAATTCTGAAAGACTTTCAAATAAACCCTGAAGGTATATTTTGCCCGCTCGACGCCCGTCGCCGAGCGGCGGCGTGCCAAGGCGCTCAGCCGCCCGCCCCGGCGCGATCGCCTTTGCGGCGGCGGGAAGCGCGTCGATCGGCTCCGAGCGAAGCCGCGATCTGCGCCTAGATCTGCTTTTTCGGCATCCGCACCACCAGCCCCTGCAGCGCGTCGGAGACCTTGAGCTGGCAGGTCAGCCGCGAGCGCACCGGGTCGGGCTCCCAGGCGAAGTCGAGCATGTCCTCCTCCATCGCCTCCTTCGGCGGCAGCCGGTCGACCCAGGCGTCGTCGACGTAGACATGGCAGGTCGAGCAGGCGCAGGCCCCGCCGCAATCGGCCTCGATGCCGGGGATGTTGTTGTCGCGCGCGCCTTCCATCACGGTCAGGCCGGTCGGCACCTCGACGTCGTGCGAGGTTCCATTGAACTCGATGTAGGTGATGCGGGCCATGCGGTCGGTGTCCTCGGAAGCGGAGTCGGCGGTCATTCGGCGGTTATCTAGTCCGCGCGCGCGCCGGGAGCCAGAGCCGTCGCGCCCCGCGCCCCGGCTTCTTGCGCGGGGCGCAGGGCGTTTCGCCTTGGTCCGGGCCTGCGATTCCGCCGGCCCGGCGCCGCGGCGGTTTTCGTTGTCAGGCCCGCGGGCGGCTGGTTACAGTCATCGCGGCCGCAGTCGTCGGGCGGCCGGGTCAGGGACCGCCAGTGCTCCACCTCATTCTGTCCCTGCGGTACGTCATGCTCATCGCGTCGCTCGGCGCGGCGGTGGGCGCCACGCTGCTGCTGTGGGAGGGCGCGTCGGAGGTCTTCGAGGCGGCGCTGGCCGTGGCGGCGGGCGAGGACCGGCGGTCGATCATCGCCTCGATCATGCACGGGACCGATGCGTTCCTGTTCGGGATCGTCCTGGTGATCTTCGCCTATGCGATCACCTTCGGGTTCGTCTTCGACCGGACGCTTCCCGGCTGGGAGCGGCTGCCGGCCTGGATGCGCATCAACAGCGTGAGCGAGCTGAAAAGCACGCTGGTCGAGGTCATCCTGCTCTACCTGCTGGTGGATTTCGCGACCGACCTGCCCGAGACCGAAGGCGATCTGTCCTGGCAGTTCCTGGCCAAGCCGCTGTCGATCCTCGCCATCGCGATCGCGTTCGGCTGGTTCGCGGCGCTGCATCCGCCGACCAGGGACAAGTAACGGGGCGTCGCCTGCCGTGGCGCCGCGTCCGTCACTTGTCCCGGGCGCCCCGCCGCGCGGCGCTGCGTCCGCCTACCGCCTGCGGCCGCCGCCGCCCCGTCCCGCGCTCGCCCGGCCGCGGTGGCTGGACGCCGCCGGGCGGGAGCGCGACGGCTTCTGGAATGCGTTCGAGTGGCTCGGCGCCCGCACCGCCGGAGTCTGGCGCGTCGTCGGCCGCGAGATCGCCGGGGCGGACCCCGCCGACGACCTCGACCGGGTCAGGTCGCGCGAGTGGGGCGCCCGGGCCTCGGCCGGTCGCGACGTCCGCAGGGTTGCGGGGCCGGCCCCGGCGGCCTCGCGCGCCGCGATCTTCTGGCGCGCGACGTCGCGGCTGGCGGCGCTGGAGATCGACGCCCGCTCCGCCGGCAGGGTCCCGGCGCCCGGCCGGTCGGCTATGCGATCGCCTCTGGCGGCGAGATCGCCCCGGTCGATCTGGGGCCGATCGCTGTCGCCGATGCTGACGCGGTCGCCGTCGCCGATCCGCGGCCGGTCCCCGTCGCCGATCGCGATGTCGCCACGGTTGATGTCGCCGCGGTCGATGTCGATGTTCACGTCGCCGCGGTCGATGGTGATGTCGCCCCGGTCCCAGTCGATGTCGTCGTTGCTGTCCCAGCCGTCCCAGTCGTCGTCGTCGAAGA